>CAZAVT010000463.1:0-2292 GCA_964488395.1 uncultured Burkholderiaceae bacterium
GTTCGCTCGCCGCGCAACTCGTGCGCCGCTTCGTTCTACTGGAAGTATTCGCCGCCGAGCTCCGAAACGTGAACCAGCCCTTCAACGTAGAGGTCATTGAGCGTCACGAAGAGTCCGAAGGGGGCTACGCCGGTGATTCGGCCCGCGAACTGCTCGCCGACGCGTTCGCGCATGAACTGACATTTGAGCCACGCCTCGACGTCGCGGGACGCATCATCGGCCCGGCGTTCGTTCGACGAACAGGCGATACCCAGCTCCTGCCAGAGTGAGAGCTCCCCCTCGGCGGCAGCGGGGGTGTCATCATCACCGCGGGGAATCAACGGCTTGTAGACTCTGCCCTTCAGCAGGGCCTTGATGACACGGTGGGTCAGGAGATCGGGATAGCGTCGGATCGGCGAGGTGAAGTGTGCGTAGGCGTCATAGGCCAATCCGAAATGGCCTGAGTTATCCGGAGAGTAAACCGCCTGCTGCATCGAGCGCAGGATCATGGTCTGCAGGAGCGCCTGATCCGGACGACCACGAATCTGCACGGTCAGCCGAGCGTAATCAGCCGGCGAAGGATCGCCCCCTCCCCCAAGCGACAAACCGACCGTGCGAAGGAACTCCCGCAACTGTGACAGCTTGTCCGGGGTCGGCCCCTCGTGGACGCGGAACAGGCCTGGATGATCGTTGCGCTGCATGAAGTCCGCAGCGCAAACGTTCGCCGCCAGCATGCATTCCTCGATCAACCGATGCGCGTCGTTACGCGCGTACGCAACAATCTCGTCGATCCGACCCAGGGAGTCACAGATGATACGAGTCTCGGTCGTCTCGAACTCGACCGCGCCTCGGGCCGCGCGCGCGCTCACGAGGATACGGTAGAGCTCATGCAGCGCCGTGAGGCGCGGCAGCAATGCTGCCTTCTCGGGCGCGATCCGCGCAGCGGCTGGACCCGCACCTGACAAGAGCGCCCAGACTTCCTCGTAGGTCAAGCGAGCTGCCGAGTGCATGACCGCTTCATAGAATTGGTAGGCGCGAGTCCTGCCCTGCTGGTCCACCAGCAGATCACAGACGAGTACCAAGCGGTCGACCTGAGGGTTGAGCGAGCACAATCCGTTGGATAGGCGCTCGGGCAACATCGGAATGACGCGGCGCGGGAAGTAGACCGATGTGCTTCGCTCCTGTGCGTCACGGTCGAGCGGTTCTCCCGGCTTCACGTAGTGGGCGACGTCCGCAATCGCGACGATCAGGCGAAAGCCCGGTTCGCTCGCCGCATGGGACTGCGAGGCGACCTGGCCGGACGAGGGATCGAGCCAAACGGGTTCGCAATAGACCGCATCATCGAAATCGCGCGCGTCCTCGCCATCGATCGTGACCAGCGCGACGTCCCTGAGGTCCACTCGACCGCGACGATCGGCTGGCCGCACGCCCGTGGGCAGCGCGGTCGCCTGCTCGAGCGCGGACTCGCTGAAAGTATGCGGAACATCGAACTTGCGCACCGCGATCTCGATTTCCATACCCGGATCGTCAATGTCACCGAGCACCTCCACGACCCGACCAATGGGTGGCGCGCCATTCATCGGCGGCGAGAGGATCTCGATGCTGACCACCTGTCCCTGCTGCGCCGAGCCGACATCGGCCGGAGCGACGATGATGTCGTGCTTGATACGCTGGTCTTCGGGAACGACGATGTGTACGCCACGCTCGGTGATGAAACGACCCACCAGCGCGCGGTGGGCACGATCGGTCACTTCAACGATCGCACCTTCTGGCCGCCCTCGATGATCGTAGCCAGCCGCTCGCGCAAGCACACGGTCGCCATGCATGACTTTCTGCATCTCGCGCGGCGACAAGAACAAGTCGGCGCCCCCACCGTCGGGGATCAGGAAACCAAAGCCATCACGATGCCCCTGGACTCGGCCAGCGATGAGATCAAGGCGGCTCGCCAGCAACAGTACGCCCTTTCGATTGGGCAGCAGCTGACCGTCACGCTCCATGGCGATGAGCCGCCGCTGGAGGATCGGAAAGTGCACATCGGACACGCCCAGACGCTCCGCGAGGCGGGCCGGGTTGAGTGGCTGATCGGCAGCCCGTAAGGCCTCGAGGATTGTTTCTCGGCTAGGCGGCGTCCACTTGGCGTTCAAGTCGTGCTCCGGCGCTGTTTTGACAATATGAGGATCTCCGATACAATTTTGGGCTCGATCTGATGAGGGCTTGGTGACAACGACGGCCCCACGCTCCAGGTCAACGGAGCACACCTGCCCAGATGGCGGAATTGGTAGACGCACTAGGTTCAGGTCCTAGCGGTGGCAA
>CAZAVT010000464.1:0-671 GCA_964488395.1 uncultured Burkholderiaceae bacterium
ATAGGCCGCCACTGCGAAAGGAACCGATATCAGCGTGGCGATTCCAGGCAGCCAGACATACCAGCGCACGTCCTTCTTGGCCCAGCGGTCAGCGAGCCAGCCGCCGCTCGCCGTGCCCGCGATCCCGGCGAAACCCAACCAGAAGAGCGCCTGACCGATTTCCGCCGTGCCCATCTCGTGCACGCGAATGAAGAGCGGGGGAATGAAGGGGCCGACACCGTAGCCGACCAGCGCATGCAAAGCGCCACCCAGCGACATGTAGCGAAAGCTCTTGCGCGACCAGAGCGCCTTGAACACGAACGACACGGGAGGCGCCTCGGACTTCGCTTTGACAGCCTGCTCCGAAACTCCACGGGGCGGCTCCACCAGGGTGAATCGGACGATGAGCGCAAGCACCACACCGGGCAACCCGACAACGATGAAAGCGGTACGCCAGTCGAGCGCTTCGTTGATATAGCCGCCGAACAGATTGCCGAGCATCGTGCCAACCGGAATGCCGAGTGCGTAGATACCCAACGCCGTGGCGCGCCGATCGCTCGCAAAAAGATCCGAGATAATGGAATGCGAGGGCGGGCTGCCGCCAGCTTCGCCCACCGCCACCCCGATCAGGGCCAAAAGTAACTGCCAGAAATTCTGCGCCAGCCCGCAGACCGCGGTCATCACACTCCAGA
>CAZAVT010000464.1:681-2291 GCA_964488395.1 uncultured Burkholderiaceae bacterium
GTTGCGGGTGTCGGCGAGCCGGGCAATGGGTATGCCGAGAAAGGTGTAGAAGAGCGCGAAGGCGATGCCGCCCATGAGCCCGATCTGCCAATCATAAAGTCCGAGATCCTGCTTGATCGATTGCGCGAGAATATTAAGGATGGAACGGTCGATGAAATTGAAGACATAGACCACGAACAAGAGGATCAACGCATACGTGGGATACCACGAGCGGGTCGCCAGTGAGTTCATCATCGATCGGGCCCTCCCAAGCCCGGCGCTTCACTCGTGGTACGAGGGCACCACCCGCTCGAGGCCGGCACGTTTCAGTTCCGCTCGCATGAGCGAGCGCACTTCCTCCGCCGTTCCGAGGCGCAGCGCGCGCGTCAGCATGCGCTGCGCGTCGCGTTGCGTGATATTGCGCAATACCCACTTTACCTTGGGCAGATTAGTCGCGTTCATCGAAAGAACCTGATAGCCCATCGCCATGAGGAGCACCGCCCCAAACGGGCTCCCGGCGAGCTCGCCGCAGATACCGAGCATGGCCTGCTCCTGGCGCGCCGCCCGCGCCACCTCGCGCAGTGCGATCAGCACCGCCGGATGCAGCTCCTGGTAAAGATTCGCCACACGAGGATTGTTGCGATCGACAGCCAGCATGTACTGGGTCAGATCGTTCGAGCCTACCGTCAGAAAGTCGACCCGCTGCGCGAGCGCTCGCGCCTGATAAACCGCGGCTGGCACTTCAATCATGACGCCGATCAGAGGCTGTTTGACCTCGAGCCCTTCCTCCAGCACCTCGATGTAGGCGCGGTGCACGAGCGCCTTCGCTTCCTCCACCTCTGCGATGTTCGAGATCATCGGCAGCATGATCCGAAGTTCGCCGCGCAATCCGGCGCTCGCCTTCAGCATGGCGCGGGTCTGGACCATGAAAATCTCGGGGTGATCGAGCGTCACACGAATGCCGCGCCAACCAAGAAACGGATTGTCTTCCTCGATGGGAAAATAGCTCAGCGACTTGTCGCCACCGATATCGAGCGTACGCATGGTCACCGGTCGCGGCTCGAAGGCGGTCATGTGCTCCCGATAGAGCACGCGCTGCTCCTCCTCCGTCGGGAAGCGGTCCTTCGACATGAAGGGCACTTCGGTTCGAAAAAGACCAATGCCCTCCGCACCCCGGTCCAGTGATCGCGAGATATCCCCGGGCAGGCCAATGTTCACCCACAGGGACACGGAGACCCCGTCGCGGGTGACACACGGCAGCGTCTTCAGCGACTCGAGCTCCCGCGAGAAAACCCGTTCCTGATCGATCAGCGAGCGATAGTTCCGCAACAGAACAGCCGACGGATTCAGAAATACCTCGCCGTAGCTGCCATCGAGCACGAGGGGTTGACCCTCGAGCGTCGCGATAGGAACATCCACTGCACCCATCACCGCCGGCACATCGAGCGCGCGTGCCAGAATCGCCACATGAGAGCTGCCGGATCCGCGCAGTGACACGATGCCCTTCAGACGGTCCGCGGGAACATTCGCGAGCATGGCTGCGGTGACTTCATAACCCACCAGAATCGCATCCGCGGGAAACTGCACCCGCCGCGTGGCAATGTCCTGCAGATAAGCGAGGACTCTCAGGC
>CAZAVT010000465.1:0-2280 GCA_964488395.1 uncultured Burkholderiaceae bacterium
TCGGGGTCAATTTCGAGATGCCGCTTCAGGGGAGCCGCCGTGCGCGTGCGCAGTTCGAGGCACAGGTGCTACGCCTGCGGCAATCCGAGGAGGAAATGCGCTCGGTTCGGACGGGGCTCACGATCGACCTGATCTCGCGCGTCGAGCAGCTCGCGGTGGCACGCGAGGAGGTCTCCCGCCTCCAGGCGGAGGTTGATCTGCGGGCTCGGCTGATCGAGATCGAGAAGATGCAGCTGGGCATGGGGATCTCCCGAGTCGGTCAGGTGCTCGATCGCGAGAAGGAATTCGTCGAGAGCTCGATCCGCCTGGTCGAAGCCGAGTCCCGGATCGCGCTGCTGCTCACCGGCATCATGCTCGCCGACGGCAGCCTGTTGCCGGCCCATGCGATCGAGATCGAGGAATGACGCTGAACGGGGTTCATCCGATGTTGCACGCCTTGCGTGGTTTGCTCGCGCCCTTGTTGCTGATTGTGTCCTCTGCTCTGGGGCTGAGTGCCCAGGCTGCACCGACCGAGTTCACCGGACTGATCGTTCCGCGGCACGATCTGATGCTGAGCATCGGGGTGGCCGGTGCAGTCACGCGGGTACCGGTCGTGGTCGGGCAGCAGGTCCGGCAAGGCGATCTGATGCTCCAGGTCGACGACCGCATGCAGGATCTCGAGGCCCAGCGCCGTCGGCAGATCTTTGAGGACCTGAGCGAGATCAAGGCCGCGCGCGATCGGTTGCGGATTTTCACGCCGCTCTTTCAGGACTCCAAGCGCGCGTTCGAGTCAGGCGGGTCGGTCAGCCGCGAGGAGCTCTCGCGGCTCGAGCTGGACTGGTCCGCGGCCCAGTCCCGGGTCGAGCAGCTCGAGATCCAGAAAAGGCGTGAGCGCATCGAGTTCGATATCGCGGAGCAGGAGCGCATGCAACGCCGATTGATCGCGCCGGTGAACGGGATCGTGACCAAGGTGGATATCGAGCTCGGCGAGTGGGCCCGCCCCGGCGAGCCGGTGATGCAGCTGATCGATGCCGATGTCAGCTACCTCCGGGTCAATGTCACGCCCGGCGCACTGCGCGGCCTGCGTGCGGATCAGACCCTTGAGATTCGCTTTGACCCGGTATTGCGTCTTGCGCCCGTCAAGGGCCGTCTCAGTTTCATCTCTCCAGCGACCGATCCGGCGAGCGGCCTGACCGAGCTGCGGGTGAGTTTCCAGAATCCGGCTTGGCGCGTCCCCCCGGGTGTCAAGGGCTCGGTCCTGCTGACCGACGCGGACGCCATCCGCTGATGGGCGGGCCCTTGCTGGCCCCAGACTCAGTGAAGCGAATGAGGCGCAGGCGCCGCGGGCGCCGCACCGGCTTCGACGGGGCTTACGCCTGTTGACGCCTCGACCGCCCAGTTGGCGGTGGCGCTCAGTCGGCGCAGTAACTGCTCAAACCCGACGAGGAGCGAAGGGTTGCAGTTGAGGGTGAACTGCTCGCCCGTGACCGTCTTGAACGTAAACGTCGTCACGTCGTTCTGCTGACCCCAGGACAGGGCGCTGATCAGCGGAATACGTTCGCCGAAGACTGGTTCGCGGCCGGCGGCTTCATAGGGCTTTTCCATGGACACGCCGGACATGGCCTGCTGGTCCGCAAATTCGCGGGCGGTCTGTGGGTCGAGCGAGGGCGCGCCGATCTTTTCGGCGAAGCGCTTGCCCTCATCACTGCGCTGTCCGCCAATGATTTTCAGCAACTCGACCGTGAGCAGGCGAGTCATGAAAAAGCGCAGTTCCTTGCCGCCCGAGATCCCGATCCGCACGACCAGTCGGTCTTCGAGACGGTTGTATTGGAGATTGATTTGTTCGATCTGCATAGACCGAGAGGATAGCGCGAGCGGGGCGCATTGTGGCGGCTGGCGCGATCAGGGGTTGTCAGCAAATTTTTGATTCCCTGCTGACGAGTTTTACGAGGACATCTCGCACTTTGTCACTATTTCCCAGGAATCATACGGGTGTATGATGAAAACCATCAAAACCAACCAAATCCGAACAATCCCCCATCACAGGCGGATCGATCGGCTTCGATAGCAGCAGGAGGGGTTCGGATGACTGCGCCAGCAGATTCGAGCTTGGATGCTGGGGCGCGGACGGATCGCTGAGATGCCGATCGCCCTGCCACCACTGCTGCCTGACGGCGAGCCGCCGAGAGCACTGGTTGGTTGTTTCCCCCTCCGTCATGTCCGCCGCCGACCCGGTCGCGCGGCTTGACCTTTCGTCCGCTTCGAGTGCAACACCATCATGAACGACTCCCGAGATTCAGC
>CAZAVT010000466.1:0-2270 GCA_964488395.1 uncultured Burkholderiaceae bacterium
CGAAGAGCCCGAACATGCCGTAGATGATGGAGGGAACGGCCGCGAGCAGTTCGATCGCAGTTCCGAGACCCCGCCGCAGGGAAACCGGGCAGGTCTCTGTGAGAAAGAGTGCGATTCCAAAGGCGAGGGGCACCGCGATCAGGAGCGCGATTGTTGCGCTCATCAGGGTGCCGACGATGGCAATTGCCGCTCCGAACTCCTCGTTGATGATGTCCCACTCGACACGCCAGACAAAGGTGGCGCCAAACTTGCTAAACGTTGGCCAGGCGTTCCAGAGCAAGGAGGCGATGATGCCCGCCAGCGCGCGCAACACCGCGAGCGCGAACAACTGCGTCAAGCGGTGGAAGACCAGGTCTTCCCAGACCTGTCGGCGCGCGATCTTGAGCACACGTTTGGCAGCTCGTTGTTTGGCAACAGTGTCGGTGGGAGCGGACAGCGTGTTCATGTTGATCGGGGCTCTGTGGGGCCCGTTGCGCAAGGCGACGGGCCCGCGCTCCTTCGGTGGGGCAGTGAATTACTTGATCTGCGACCAGACCCTGCTGCGGATCTGTGCGGTCAGGCTGTCGGGTAGTGGCACGTAATCCAGTTCGAGCGCCATTTGCTGCCCTTTCCTGAAGGACCAATCGAAAAACTTCAGTACCTCATCCGAGGCCTTACGGTCTGCTGGGCTGCGATACATCAGAATGAAAGATGCGGTCGAAATCGGCCAGGCATTCGCACCTGGCTGATGGTTGATCGAGATGCCCATGCCGGGAACTGAGAACCAGTCCGCGCCGGCTGCCGCAGCGGCGAAGGTCTCATCGTCCGGGCGCACATAGCGGCCGTCCCGGTTCTGCATGGCCATGTAAGGCATCTTGTTGCGCTTGGCGTAAGCGTATTCGACGTAGCCGATGCCGCCTTTCACCCGGCGAACGTTCGCGGCGACTCCCTCGTTACCCTTGCCCCCGATTGAGGAGGGGGCGGGCCATTTAACGGCAGCGCCGGTCCCGACCTTGTCTTTCCACTCAGCGCTCACCATCGAAAGGTATTCAGTGAAATTGAAGGTCGTGCCAGATCCATCCGCCCGGTGCACGATCGTGATCGACAGATCCGGGAGCTTCTTGCCAGGATTGAGCGCTGCGAGCTTGGGGTCATTCCATTTGGTGATGGTGCCCAGGAAGACTTCAGCCAGGATGGGACCGGTGATGCGCAGCTCGCCTGGCTCGAAGCCATCGAGGTTGAAGACGGGGACGGTGCCGCCGATGATCGCCGGGAACTGGACCATGCCGTCACGGTCGAGGTCTTCGCCCTTGACCGGTGCGTCAGTGGCGCCGAACGTCACCGTTTTGGAGCGGATCTGCTTGATGCCGCCCGAGGAACCGATCGACTGGTAGTTCAGGCCAGTGCCGGTTTCTTTCTTGTACGCTTCGGCCCATTTGGCGTAAATGGGGTAGGGAAACGTCGCCCCAGCGCCCGTGATGTCTGATGCAGCGGCGCTGCCGGCCAAGGTGATCGCGGCGACGGCGGCCGCGCGGCGGATGATGCGATCGAGCATGAGCTTCCTCTTCGACGATGTGACTGTGGGAGGTCGGACGCCCAACGCTACGGATCAATTGTGACAATTCTGTGAACGTCCGGCTGGGGCTTTGCTGGCAGGTGAGCGCCCTTCGGCGCACAATTCCGAAGTAATCGTTCGACAGGAGACGTTTCGATGAAGGCCGCCTTTTTTGGCACGACCCTCTGGCTTGCCGCTGCAGTATTCGTCAGCATCGTTCCCGCCCCTGCGCTCGCTCAGGCCAACCGCGAGGTCAACATCATCTGCTCGGTCCAGGCCTCCTGGTGCAACATCATTGCGGTCACCTTTGAGCGTAGTCAGGGCATCAGGGTCAACATGACTGCAAAAGGCTCGGGCGAGGCGCTGGCCCAGCTCGTTGCCGAGCGGGCCAATCCCAAGACCGACATCTGGTTCGGCGGTACGGGGGATCCCCATTTGCAGGCGGCCGAGCAGAATCTGACCCTCGAGTACCGGTCGCCGACGCTACCCCAGTTGCACGATTGGGCACAGCAGCAGGCGGCCCAGTCCAAATACCGCACCGTTGGCATCTACTCGGGTCCGCTTGGCTTTGGGTACAACCCCGAGATTCTCGCGCGCAAGAAGCTGCCGATTCCGCGGACATGGGCCGACCTTCTGAAACCCGAGTACCGGGGAGAAATCCAGTCGGCGAATCCGGCCTCTAGCGGCACGGCCTACACCATGGTGGCCACGCTCGTGCAGCTGATGGGTGAGGAGC
>CAZAVT010000467.1:0-2269 GCA_964488395.1 uncultured Burkholderiaceae bacterium
GCGGCATTGCCAACGTGAATCTCGGCACCTCGGGCGCCGAGATCGGTGGCGCATTCGGCGGCGAAAAGCAGACGGGCGGAGGGCGCGAGTCCGGCTCTGACGCCTGGAAGGCCTACATGCGTCGTACGACCAACACGATCAATTACGGGAGTGACCTGCCGCTTGCACAAGGCGTCCGCTTCGACCTCGGCGCCCCCTGAGGTCGACCCGCTTCAGGCGTCCGGCGGTGTCGGGGGTACAAAGGGATAGCGCATCCGCGGTTTCGCCCCGACACTGCCGCTGGCCGAAGCCGGCCTGACGTATCGCTGATCATCCCCCGGCCGCACCGCGTGGGTCCAGGCGGGCCACTGGCCGGTCTTCATGGCAAGACTGCGCAGAAAAAGTCGTCGCCGCTGACTGGCCCGGATGGACTGATCGATCTCCTCTGCGGACCAATCGACAATCAGGCGCTCATGGAGCGCCCGCACGATCGGTTCCAGTTCAGGGTCGCCCGACCGGTCGTCCAGTTCCAGAGGATCGGACGCGAGGTTAAACAGCATCGGTGGCAGGCCGCGGGTATAGATGTATTTCCAGTCGCCTCGCCGAATCATCCTCGAGGCGGCACAGACGCCCTCGGACGAGTACTCCGACAGGACATCGGACGGCGCGATGGCATCGCCAACAAGGGCCGGCCAGAGCGACCGACCGTCCAGCGGCTCCACCGGGTCCACGCGCGAGCCCCCCGGCGCATGGGCCACCAGATCAAGGATCGTTGGCAGCAGGTCAACCAGAGAGCAGGGCGTCGGGCAGCGGTGGCTGGCGCGCTGGCCTTTTGGTAGGCGGATCATCAGCGGGACCCGCACCGAAGGCTCGTAGAAGGTCTGCTTGAACCACATCCCTCGCTCACCCATCATCTCGCCGTGATCGGTGCAGAAAATCACCACGCTGTCTCGACCCAGACCCGAGGCGTCCAGTGCAGACAGCACCTGCCCGATCTTGCGGTCGACGTAGCGGATCATGGCGTAGTAGGCGCGTCGCGCGCGGCGAACCCGGGTTGCGTCGATCCGATGGCGGTCCTGCCCGTGGGCCACATAAAGCCACTGGCTGTGGGGGTCGAGCGCCTCGTAGGCGATTTCGGCAACAAGGGGCGCATCGACCGTCTCGGGATCGATCGCATCCCAGTCTTCCTGCGGCGCCACGAATGGGGGGTGCGGATGGGTGAAAGATACGGTGAGAAACACCGGATCTGGCAGGCCGCTGCGCGCAAGGTCCCAGATACGCTGGATCGCGCAGTGCGCCACGTCCTCGTCGTAATCGATCTGCATGTTGCGCAGGCTCGGCCCCGCGTCGACGACATGTCCCATGCCAACTCCGGTGGGCTTGAAGGCCGCGCCTTGCGACCAGTCCGGAACCCAGAGGAAATCTGCAGGATAGATGTCAGTGGTCAGGCGCTCGTGATAACCGTGCATCTGATCGGCGCCGACGAAATGCATCTTGCCGGACAGGATTGTCCGGTAGCCTGCTGCCGCGAGGTAGTGCGCAAGGGTCGGAATCTCGGAGACAAATTCGCTCGCATTGTCGAAGACCCCGAGCGCGTGGGGCATCCTGCCCGCAAGCATCGAGGCGCGCGATGGTGCGCAGATCGGGAAATTGCAATAGGCCTGGTCAAATATCGTCGATTGGGCGGCGAGAGCGCTCAGTGCCGGCGCCTGCACGACCGGGTGACCATGAAAAGGCAGGAAATGGGGGGCCAGCTGATCAGCCATCAGCAGCACGACATGCGGTGGGCGCAGGTTCATGAGTCGAGCCGGATGCCGGCCCTGTCGATCACGCGCCGCCATTTTTCGAGATCGACATTCAGTGCCTGTGCCAGCTCTGCCGGGCCTCCCTGGCGGACGTCAAGGCCGCGCTGCTCGAGCACTCTTGCTTGGGTAGGCTGGGCCAGCGCCCGGTTCACTTCGGAGGCCAGCCGCGCGATGACAGGGGCCGGGGTACCGGTGGGGGCAAAGAGGCCGAGCCACTGGCTGGCCTCATAGCCGGTGAGGCCTGCCTGCTCGACCGTGGGTATGTCCGGCAGGGTTGCCAGCCGTCGCGTGCCGGTCACCGCTAGCGCGCGCAGTCTGCCGCTCCGGATGTGGGGTATGGCCACCGGTACGGTGGCGACCATCAAAGACAGTTGGCCGCCGAGGAGGTCGTTGATGGCCGGGCTGCGGCCATACGGCACATGCAGCATCGAGACGCCCGCTGTTTGCACCAGCAGTTCGCTGAAGAGGTGTGCGGGACTGCCGAT
>CAZAVT010000468.1:0-1513 GCA_964488395.1 uncultured Burkholderiaceae bacterium
GAATCCGGTTGCGGCAAGAGCATGACCGCACTCGCCCTGATGGGCCTCTTGCCGCAGCCGGCTGGGCGAATCATCAGCGGGCGGATCGAGCTGGACGGCGAAGGCGACCTGGTCCAGCTCGACCCCGCCGAGCTGCGGCGGGTCCGGGGACACGCGATGTCGATGGTGTTTCAGGAGCCGATGACCTCGCTCAACCCGGTCTTCAGAATCGGTTGGCAGATTGCCGAAGCCATTCGGGTTCACGAGGCGGTCGACCGCGCGCAGGCGAGGCGTCGCGCGATCGAACTCCTCGACCTGGTGGGGATTGCCTCGCCAGAAACCCGATGCGACGCCTTCCCGCACCAGCTCTCGGGCGGCATGAGGCAGCGCGCGATGATTGCGATGGCACTCGCCTGCCAGCCCCGCGTGATACTGGCTGACGAGCCGACCACGGCGCTCGACGTGACGATTCAGGCGCAGATCCTGCGCCTGATGAACCGCCTGAAACGTGAGGCCGGCGCGGCGCTGCTCCTGATCACCCACGATCTAGGCGTGGTCGCGCAGATGGCCCAGCGGGTCTGCGTGATGTACGCGGGCGTGATCGTCGAACAGGCCGACGTTCAGGACCTCTTCCACCGACCGCTTCATCCCTATACCCAAGGCCTGCTCGCGTCGATGCCAGGTGGTCGTGGCGCTGCCGGTGACCGGCGCCGGCTGACGACCATCCCGGGCATCGTGCCGTCACTCAATCGTCTGCCCGCTGGATGTCGTTTTTCCGATCGGTGCAGCCAGGTCCACGAGCGGTGTCGCCTCGAGGAGCCGCCGCTGGAGGCCGTGTCACCAGATCCTAGTCACCACCGTGTCCACGCACTACGGTGCTGGGTCCGACCGGACAAGGTCAATTGACTGAATCATTCACCCCCGGGGACCAGGGGCTCAGCCCGACACCGCCAGCGCAGCCGCGGGAAGAGCCGCCGCTCCTCGAGGCGCGGGGGCTCGTGCGTCACTTCGGGCGGGGCAAACCGCTCTTTGGCAAGGCGGCTGCGCCTGTGCGCGCCGTCGATGGCGTTGACCTCACGATCCACCGCGGCGAAACCCTCGGTCTGGTCGGGGAATCCGGTTGCGGCAAGTCGACCCTGGGGCGACTCCTGGTCCACCTGGACCAGCCCAACGCAGGGGAGGTTCGATTCGAAGGTCAGCCCATCCATTGCCTCGGCCATGGTGCTGTGCAGTTGCTGCGGCAGCGAATCCAGATGGTCTTTCAGAACCCCTACGCAGCCCTTAACCCACGCCAATCGATCGGCGATACGCTGATGGAACCTCTCGAAATCCATCGCGTCGGAAATCCCGCCAGCAGACGCGAGCGGGCGCTGGAACTACTCGATCGAGTCGGCATGAAAGCCGAGCACTTCAATCGATTTCCCCACCAGTTTTCAGGGGGGCAGCGCCAGAGAATCGGGATTGCGCGGGCGCTGGCCCTCGAGCCGTCCCTGATCGCCTGCGATGAGCCCGTCGCGGCGCTCGATGTCTCCAT
>CAZAVT010000468.1:1523-2255 GCA_964488395.1 uncultured Burkholderiaceae bacterium
GTCCCAGGTCCTGAACCTGCTGGTCGATCTGCAGCTTCAGCTCGGCCTGTCTTATCTCTTCATTTCCCACGACCTGCGAGTCGTGGAGCACATCAGCGACCGCGTGGCGGTGATGTATCTGGGCAGGATCGTCGAGGAGGCGCCCGTCGCCGAGATCTTCTCGAACCCGAGACATCCTTACACGCGCGCGCTGCTGGACTCCGTACCGATCCCGGACCCAGGCCAGGTGCGGGAGGAGACGCCCCTTGAAGGCGGGGTGCCTGATCCATCAGCGCCGCCGAGCGGCTGCAGCTTTCATCCACGCTGCACTTTGGCGGTCGAGCAGTGCCGGTCATCCATGCCGCCACTTGAGGCGATTTCCACGGGTCATCGTGTCCGCTGCTGGGTCAACGGAGCCTCGGCGGCAGTCTTGCCGAATCCGACGATACGCGCCCGAGACTACCAACGAGCCCCCTGATGTCGAACAACTCTTCCCGCACTGCGATCATCATCGTTGCCGCAGCCGCACTGATCATGCTGGTCACCGCAGGGATTCGACTCACCACCGGCTTGTTCCTCTCGCCCATCAACACCGCAACGGGGCTCGGTGTGGTGAGTATCAGTCTCGCCATGGCAATCGGGCAGTTTGTCTGGGGACTCGCGCAGCCGATCTTCGGAGCGGTCGCAGACCGCTGGGGCTCCGGTCGGGTGATCGTGATCGGTGGCCTGATGTTGGCTGCCGGCACCGCCTTG
>CAZAVT010000469.1:0-2247 GCA_964488395.1 uncultured Burkholderiaceae bacterium
GGTCCAGAAAGGCAGCATCACCAGGGCCGTCACCAGTGTGAGCACTTGTGTGGTTCGCAGGGCGAGCCCTTCCTGTAGACCCGTGCGTTCGCGAAATTCGGTCACCGTGATGACGAAACGTGCGCCATCGGTAAAGGAATGGTCGGCGACCCCGATGACCAGGCGAACGATGCCATTCATCACGAACATCACGCCGATCGAAACCATCACGAGCACCACGGGCGCAGCCTTCACCCGGCGGTAGTGGCGATAGACCAGTCGGTCCGTGGCGAGCACGAGCGCAACGGTGCCCGCGATCGCGATCGGCAATGCGAGCAAGGCCGTGGGAAGCGGTGCGATCGACACCCCCTGCGCCTGCAACCACCAGGTCATCAGGACCGCGATCATGGCCCCGAACGCCATCGTGTCACCATGGGCGAAGTTCGAGAATCGCAAAACGCCATAGATCAACGTCACGCCGAGGGCGCCCAAGGCCAGCTGGATGCCGTAGGCGCTTGCCGGCATCAGCACAAAGTTGGCCAGCACCACCAGCGCATTCAGGGCGTCCACTCAGCCTCCCAGGAAGGAGCGCCGTACTTCGGGCTCTGCAAGCAGGTCTCGACCGGTCCCAGTGAAGCGGTTCTCGCCCTGGACCAGCACGAAGCCACGATCTGCAATTTCGAGCGCCTGGCGGGCGTTTTGCTCCACCATCAGAATCGACAGGCCGCTGCGCGCAATCTCGATGATCTGGTCGAAAAGCTCATCCATCACGATCGGACTGACACCCGCGGTGGGCTCATCGAGCATCAGCACCCGCGGCTGCGACATCAGCGCTCGGCCCACCGCCAGCTGCTGCCGCTGACCGCCAGAGAGTTCTCCCGCGGTCTGTCCGCGCTTGGCGCGAAGGACAGGAAACAAATGGTAGACCTGCTCGAGACTGGCAAAGAGGCTGTCGGCTCGAAGGAAGCCGCCCATTTCGAGATTCTCTTCGACGGTGAGCGAGGGAAAGATGTTGCGGGTTTGAGGCACGAACGCCATGCCACGGGCGACCCGTTCCTGAGGTGAGAGGGCACCAATATCGCGACCATCCAGCATCACCCGACCCTCGCGCAAGCGCACCATACCAAAAAGCGCCTTCATGGCGGTGGACTTGCCGGCTCCGTTTGGTCCGACGATGACGGCGATCTCGCCGGCGGCGACCGCAATCGAGCAGCCCTGAAGGATATCGGCCCCACCGTAGCCGCCCACCATGGATTCTCCACTGAGCACTGGCGTCACGCGGGAGACCCTGCAACAAGCGAGCGCTGCCGCAGTCCGCGCCCCAGATAGGCCTCGATCACCTGGTCGTTCGCGCGAAGTTCGTCGGCACTGCCTTGAGCGAGCACCCGACCCTCGGCCATGCAGATGACCGGGTCACAGAAGCGGCTGATGAAACTCATGTCGTGCTCGATCACACAAAAGGTGAAGCCGCGCTCACGATTGAGCCGCACGATCGCCTCCCCCAAGGTGTTTAGCAGACTCCGATTGACCCCTGCGCCGACCTCATCCAGAAAAACCACTCGTGCGTCGGTCATCATGGTGCGCCCGAGCTCGAGGAGCTTCTTCTGGCCACCCGACAAGGTGTCGGCGCGGGCCTCGGCCAGGTGAGACAGGGTCAGGAACTCGAGCACCTCATCGGCTCGCTCGCGGTTTCGCCGCTCCTGCGCCTCGATCTGCCGGCGCTGCAGCCAGACGCGCCAGAGCGACTCGCCCATCTGCAGGGACGGGACCATCATGAGATTGTCTCGCACCGACAGCGAGCCAAATTCGTGGGCGATCTGAAACGTCCTCAGGAGCCCCTTATGGAACAACTGATGCGGCGGCAGCCCCGTGATGTCCTCGCCATCGAGGAGCACTCGACCACCGTCAGGGCGCAGCAGCCCCGCGATGAGGTTGAAAAGGGTCGACTTGCCAGCGCCATTCGGTCCAATCAGGCCGGTGATCGAGCCCCGAGCAATCTCGAGGCTCGCACCGTCGACCGCAGTGAACCCGCCGAAGCGCTTGCGCAGATCCTCGACGACGATCATTGCGGCCGGTCAGCGAACGACGGTCAACGGAAACGGACTGTCACGAACTGGCCACCCTTGATGTCGAATTCGCGGTAGTTACCCGCGGATTCGCCAGGGCCGATCAACTCGACGGCCGACGCACCCACGTAGTCGACCTGCCCCCCAGAGCGGATGATCTGCAGCGCCTTGGCGAGCTCGCCGGGGAAGATCTTCTCGCCCG
>CAZAVT010000470.1:0-2246 GCA_964488395.1 uncultured Burkholderiaceae bacterium
AGCGCTCGAAGCGGCAGCGATGACCCGCGCTCCGGCCGCCTTGGCGATCTGGATGGCTGCAAGCCCCACCCCACCCGCCGCACCGAGCACCAGCACCGTCTCACCCGCTTGGAGCGACGCCCGATCGATCAGGGCGTGAAAGGACGTGCCGTACGTGAGCACAAACGCCGAGGCACGTTCGAAATCGAGGAAATCGGGCATCGGTAAGGTACGGGCCGCAGGTAGTGCGATTTTTTCGGCAAAAGCCCCCCAGGTCGATGAGCCAATGACCCGGTCGCCCACCCGCCGCTCGGTGACCCCAGGCCCCACGGCGCTCACCACGCCGGCGAATTCGGCGCCTGGCGCAAACGGCAACGCTGGCTTCGCCTGATAGAGGTTCTGGATGATCAGGACATCGGGGAAATTGACGCCGGCCGAGCGGATGTCGACAAGCACCTCACCCTCGCCCGGCACGGGGTCTGGAACCTCCTCGAGAACCAGGGTGTCGGGAAGGCCGTGTCGTTTGCAAAGCAGTGCTTTCATCGTGGACTCTTTCAGGGGTGGGTCAGCCGGCGGGGCGCGAGGGGGTCTTCGAGGGTGCGGGCCGGGTGGGGCGAAGGGTCGTCGAGGGCACACAACACCGCCAGTCGAGCGGCACGAATGGCGCGCGCAATCGCCGTGCTCGCGCTTGCGCCGCTGCCGCTCGCTGCCTTCCCGGCCGCTTGCTGCGCGATTGCACCAGCGTCCACTGTACGGACCGCCTGCAGATCCTCGACCAGTCGTGCCGCGTAGTCACCTGTCCAGTCTGGCTTGAGGAGGGGCCCCGCGACGCCCGCCCATCTCGCAAGGGCGAGCGCGCGCTCCGGGCGGCGCAGGGCATCGATCGCCTCGAGGCCGGCGAGGCGTTCCTCAGCCGATAGGCTCGTCCAGCGTGCGAGCCTGCCCCAGAATGGGCCTGCAAGCCGAGCCAGATCGCGACACTCGCTCGGCGCCTTGAGCGTGTCACTGCAGGCTTGGGCGAGGCTTGCGGCATCGGCCTGCAGCAAGGGTGTATCCAGGGTGAGGCTCGCATAGCGCAGGGCCAATTCGTGCCCGGCCGCGGCGCTCTCCTCGAGCAGGCGAGCTCGGGGCAGGTTCGACCAGCGACGGGCAAGCTCTGGCAGGATGCGTTCGAGAGCGCCGCAATCGATGAGGACCTGGAACATCCGTTGGGGCGCAACGGCCATCAGCCCGCGCGCGAGCTCCTGCCAGACCCGCTCGGCAACCAAGGCGTCGGCCTCGCCCGCCTGAACCATGGCCTGCATCAATCCGTGCGTGGCCGGCGCGACCGAAAAGCGCGGGAAGCGGGCCGCAAAGCGGGCCACCCGGAGGATCCGCACGGGGTCCTCCGCAAAGGCCTCGCTCACGTGTCGTAGCAGCCCCGCCTCGAGGTCGGCCTTACCACCGTAGGGGTCGATCAGGACGGAGTCCTGATCGCGAGCCATCGCGTTGATGGTGAGGTCGCGTCGGCGCAGGTCTTCTTCGAGCGTGACGGCCGGATCGGCGTGCACCACAAATCCGCGGTAACCGGGAGCGACCTTGCGTTCGGTGCGGGCAAGCGCATATTCCTCGTGGGTTCGCGGATGCAGAAACACAGGAAAATCCCGCCCCACCGCCCGATAGCCCGCAGCCAGCATCTGCTCGGGCGTGGCACCGACGACGACCCAGTCACGATCCTTGACCGGCAGCCCCAGCAACTCATCACGGACCGAACCGCCAACCCGATAGATCTGCATGGCCGTGGCAGGGGTCCTGCGCTCAGGGGCGCAGGTGCCGCGCCCGATCGCGGGCCAAGCGAAGCTGCCGCAGAGCCTGCGGGTCCTCCGATCCCACCGCCATGCGGGTGGGCGTGAGGCCCAGTTCGGTGGCCATGGGACCGCTCGCCACGTTATCCACCTGCATCGAATCGAAATTGTCGAGCGACATCAGGGTCGGGCCAGGAAGCGCCCCCATCACGAGCGCCTGCAGCCGCCCCAACGCGTCCGGAAGGCCGATGACAGCGCGCCGGAGTCCAGCGCGGCGACCGGCCCACTTGACGAGCTGCTCCAGGGTGAACACCTCCGGCCCCGCCAACTCGTAGGCTCGTCCGATGGTCTCGGGGCGCACGAGCGCGGTCGCGAAAGCCTGAGCCACGTCGCCCACGTACACCGGCTGGAAACGGGTCCGAGCGCGGGCGAGCGGGACCACCGGGGTCAGGTGCTGGAGCGCCTCGAAGAGGTTGAGGAATC
>CAZAVT010000471.1:0-2241 GCA_964488395.1 uncultured Burkholderiaceae bacterium
GCGCCCAGTCTGGCGTCGATCCTCAATCTCAAGCCAGCCGGGAGCCGATAGCGAGGGGCATTGCGGTTGAGTCGGGAGGCTGGACGGTGCTCGCTGGGGAGGCCGGTATTGCCGGTCCGGTGGGCGCCGGGCTGATCCGTTCCTTGACCGCAGGTGGAACCGTGCGTCGGTGACGGATGGTGAGCGTGGCCGAACGTGCAGCCAGACACGATCGGCAGGTGAACCCGAGAGCCTGTGATCGACCGAGCATGGTCGGCATTCGTGCGCGCAGTCCTTGATGGGGTGTGCAAGGGGGATCAAGCTTGTATGTCACCAATCGAGCAACGGTTGACCTAAATGGGTGTCCTTGGGCGTTCGGTTGGAAGAAGATCTAACGGTGAAAACGACCCGCAGATCGCGACAGGCCTGGTTTCCTTGTCATGACCACCCGACGACTCCCTCCGTTGACGACCCTTGGGTTGAAGATCGGGCAGACGGTTCAAGTGATCCGGCATACACTGCGTCCGTCAAAGCATTACACGCAGTTGATCGGCTTCGTCGAACATGAGTTCATGTTGCTGCGGGTCCCCAAGACGGATGGCTGGCTGGTTCAGTTCAATGAGGGTGAGCGGTTGAATGTGCGAGCGTTCTGCGGCACATCCCTCCACGAATTCGAGACTCATCTGATTGCGTTGCTGCATCACCCCCGAAACTACATGACGTTGGGGTGTCCCACTCATATCCACACTGCGCCGCTGCGCTCCCACGAGCGAGTGCGCTGCGCGTTACCGGTTCGGATCCTGAGCGATGCGGTGAGTCGAGTGCGCCCTGAGGGCTACGTCCTTCAGGATCTGAGCGCTAGTGGCGCCGCGATGGTTGGGCGGTGGGCGCTCGGCGCAGTCGGTGACTCGCTGCAGGTCGAGATGGCGTTCCCTCTGCGCGCGACAAATACCGAGGAAACGGTGGTGCTCGATGCTGTTATCCAGTCGGTCCACCCACCGCCCGAGTCGTCGTCCCAAACGAATGGTTTTCTTCATGGGATACGGTTCGAGCGGGTGGAGCCGCGCATCCTGCTGCTGATCCATGAACTTCCGCGTCGGGGTCGAGAGTGGGCGCATCCGTCTCTTGGGGGTTGTGCTGCGTGAGGCAGGGCTCCTGTACAACGCTCTTCGGACCCTGACGCGCCGCCAAAAAGCCTCTATGACCCACGAAGCCAACTACGGACAAGCTTGATTTACCGAGGGCGAGTCTTTTTACGCTGTAACGGCGCAGGACTTGAATGCGGTGTGTCAGGCCCTGCAGGCCCGCCTGATCCTCGAGACTCGCGAGACCGAACGGCCTTCTGCCCTGGACGTCCTGGTGCTGGGAATTTTGTTGGTCGCGATGTTCCTGGCCTGGCGGGGCGCTCGGCCCCTGCAGCAGGCTCGCGGGCTGAAGTCCGTGGACCGCGCGGTGGCATCGCCTCGGCGAGGTGAATGTGAAGCATCTGTCCCGCCACCCGCACTTTGCTCAGGTGCTTGATGACGCGGGCCGGTAGGGCCTCGGGAAGCTCCACCAGGCTGTGCTTCTCAAGCACTCGGATGCGGCCAATCTGACGGGCCTCCAGGCCCGCCTCATTGGCAATGGCCCCCATCAGGTTGCCGGGCTTCGCGCCATGGGCTTCACCCACTTCTACCCGGTAGGTCTGAAAGCCGGTTGCGCCGGGACTGGATCGGACAGGTTTGGCCGGGCCCTCCCAGGGGCGTGATGCCTCGGCGTCGCGCGGTGCGCGCGGCGCCTGGGGTCTGGAAGGGGGCTCGCCCCGAGGCTCGGAATCCCCCTGAATGATTGAGTTGGGGTCGAGTGCCCCGAAGGCGCGGCGAGCCGCTTGGTCGGCAGGACGCTCCGATCCAGGTTCACTGAATCGATCGCCCAAGTGATTCGACGCGCGAATCGAGGCGGCGGCGATGGGCTCAACGGCGTCCTGACCCTTGGCAAGCAACAGCGGCAGCCCTCCACGAGACATACGCGCCAGAGCAGCAGCGATATCGATGGCCGCAACACCATGCTCCTGCTCGTACTCGCTCACGATGTTGGCGAAGGTCTCCAGGCCGCCAGCGTCCAGTGTTTCAGTGATGCGGTCCTTAAAGCGGGCGATGCGCACCGCATTGACAGCCCGAATGGTGGGCAGCTCGAGGGGGGCAATGGGCTGGCGCGTGGAGCGTTCGATGGCCTTGAGGAGTCCGCGTTCACGCGGCGTGACAAATAGAATGGCCTCACCAC
>CAZAVT010000472.1:0-2207 GCA_964488395.1 uncultured Burkholderiaceae bacterium
GGGCCGCTCCAGATGGTCGCTCATCCTGGCCTTCGGCCCCGACACGTCGATTCGACGGATACCGGGGGCTCTTCCTACCTGCTGCACGTATCGCACGCCGCTCAGGCGATCGCTGCTGGCCGTTGCAACGTCGCCCTGATCACGCTGGCGGGTCGGCCACGTTCGGAGGCCTCGAGCGGCTTACAACCGCGCAATCTCGGCGCCAACCCGCCCAATCAGCCCTATGAGTCACCCTACGGTCTTGTGACCATCAACGGCTATGCGCTTGCGGCGGCGCGTCACATGCATGAGTTCGGGACCACGGCAGAGCAGCTTGCCTGGATCAAGGTGGCCGCCTCCCACCATGCCCAGCACAATCCGCATGCCATGTTGAAACAGGTCGTGACCGTTGATGAGGTGCTCGCCTCACCCATGATCTCGGATCCTCTGAAGCGTATGGATTGTTGCGTAGTCAGCGACGGCGGTGGGGCGCTGGTGCTGGTGCGACCCGAGATCGCGCGGACCCTGTCGAGGCCGCTGGTCACGATCCGCGGGGCAGGCGAAGCCTTGAAAGGCCTGGGTGCGGGCCGCATCGATCTCACCGAGACAGCGGCCAAGCGATCGGGCGCGGCTGCGTTCGCTGAAGCCGGCGTCAGCGCTGCTGATATCCGCTACGCGTCCATCTATGACAGTTTCACGATCACCGTGCTCATCCAGCTCGAGGATCTCGGCTTTTGTCGCAAAGGCGAGGGGGGACCGTTTGTCGCCGATGGCGGGCTGATCTCAGGCAAAGGTCGACTGGCCTTCAACACGGACGGGGGGGGCCTCTGCAACAACCATCCGTCCAATCGGGGGGGGATGACCAAGGTGATCGAGGCGGTTCGCCAACTGCGGGGTGAGGCTCACCCAGCGGTACAGGTGCCGGATTGCACCCTGGCACTGGCTCAAGGCATGGGCGGGCAACTGGCCGCCTGTCATGGCGCGGCGACCCTCATCATGGAGAGGCTCTGATCATGCCGACACCCTATCAACCGGCCACGCTCGCCGCTCCGAACGTCTATCCAGAGAGCCGTCCATTCTGGGAGGCGGCCAGCCGTGGGGAACTGGTCGTCGGCCATTGCCGTGCCTGCCAGAGTCTGCACTGGTACCCGCGAGGCCATTGTCCCCACTGCGGTAGCCTCGAGGTCGGATTGAAGCCGGTGTCGGGCCGTGGGCATGTGTATTCGCTCAGCGTCACCCGCAAGGCTGGGCCGATTCCCTTCGCGATTGCATACATCACTCTGGACGAGGACATCACCCTGCTGTCGCGAGTCGTCGAGACCGATCTCGATGCGGTGAAGATCGGGGATCGCGTGGAGGTCTGCTTCGTCGCGAGCGAGTCGGGTCAATTAGTCCCTGTCTTCAAGCCGGAGCCGGTTAACCCCTGAACGGACCCGACGGGCCAAAGCCCGACGGATCCGCGGATCGCCCGACGGAGCTCAGGACTTCGGGTTCTCGGCTTGGTCGTCACGCTTGGCGCTGAAGGGATACGCGCCTCCCGGTTTGCCACTCGCAGGAATCAGTAACGACAACGTCATCGAGACCGCCAAAATGGCTGCAGTGGTCGCCAGTGACCAGACGATCGGGATCTTGTAGACGTCGATCAGCAACATCTTCACCCCGATAAAGACCAGCACCAAGGCGAGTCCATAAGAAAGCAGGTGGAAGCGCTCGTGCATGCTCGCGAGCAGGAAGTACATCGCCCGCAGGCCAAGGATCGCGAAGACGTTGGAGGTGAGGACGATGAATGGATCGGTCGTGATGGCGAAGATCGCCGGGATCGAATCCACCGCACAGACGACGTCCACGATGCCGATCAGCAGGATCACCACCAGCATCGGTGTTGCCATCTTGACGCCATTGTGGATGGTGAAGAATCGGTCTCCATCGTAGTCCGGTGCGATCTTCATCCGACGCTTGAGAAACTTCAGTGCGGGATTGCCCTCCAGATCAGGCTCCTGTCCTGAGGCCCACCACATCTTCACGCCCGTGAAGACCAGGAAGGCGCCAAAAAGGTAGAGGATCCAGTGGAACTGCGCGATCAGCCACGCTCCGATGAGGATCATGATCGCCCGCAGGACCAGGGCTGCGAGGATGCCGATCATCAGGACCCGGCGCGGGAATTCGGCCGGCACCGCGAAATCGGAGAACATCATCAGGAAGACAAAGAGGTTGTCGACCGCAAGGGG
>CAZAVT010000473.1:0-224 GCA_964488395.1 uncultured Burkholderiaceae bacterium
GATCTGGTTCAACTACCTGTGGGGCATGGGAGCGGAGCTCCTCGACGCGCGTGGGCAACCGGCCTTCAACAGTGAACGGGGTATCGCCGCGACCCAAGCTTACGTCGACGTCCTGCTGCGCCACAAGGTCGCCCCGCCAGGATCGGCCACGTTCAACGAGACCGATGCCGTGAACTCGGTCGCCCAAGGGAAGAGCGCAATGGTGCCGGTCTGGTGGTGGCGCT
>CAZAVT010000473.1:234-612 GCA_964488395.1 uncultured Burkholderiaceae bacterium
ACACCTGGTTCTACGGCGTCAATCGCAACAGTCGTCAGAAGGACGCGGCAATGGAGTTCTTGACCTGGCTGAGCCATCCCACCGTGGAGCGCTCCGTGCTGCTCGACCCCAAGCTCAACGAAGTGGTGGCCGTTCAGACCGCGAACCTGCTCGACGGTGATGTCAATGTACGCTTCAATGGCATGCATTTATTTGGGGCGCAGGCGCTCAAGGGAGCGCGCGGCACGCCACTCTTCCCGCAGTGGGCCCAGGTGAGCGACATCATCGAGGCAACGATCAGCGAGATTGCCGCCGGCCAGGTGCAGGTCAAGGCCGGACTCGATGCCGCAGCATCCCGGGCCCGACGGGCGTTGCGCGGCTGATCGCCAGGACAGGCTG
>CAZAVT010000473.1:625-849 GCA_964488395.1 uncultured Burkholderiaceae bacterium
CATTTGGCTTCTCGCCCCCGCGTTGCTGTTTGTCGCGGCCATGGCGCTTTTCCCCCTCGTCTATTCGCTGTTGTTGTCCTTTCGCAGCTGGAAGCTAGCCCAACGCGACACGCCAGGCGACTGGCTGGGCCTGGGCAATTACCACGACCTGCTCAGCGACGACCCGGAGTTTGTGGAGGCCCTCGTGGCAACCGTCATCTTCGTGGTCGCCGACGTTGGAGCGA
>CAZAVT010000473.1:859-2199 GCA_964488395.1 uncultured Burkholderiaceae bacterium
CTCTTTTTTGCGCTCGCTGTCGCGCTACTCCTGCAAAGCCAGGGACGGCTCGCCAGTGTCGCCCGGGTGGCACTGATCCTGCCGTTTGTTATGAGCCCAGCACTGATCGGCATTTCCTTCAGATTTTTCCTCAATCCGGAGTTCGGTATCGCGCAACACTTGATCGGCCTCGCCGTGCCGCCGCTTGCGGACAAGGTCTGGCTGGCTGATCGGACGCTCGCGATGATCGCGGTCGTGGCCTCAGACGTCTGGCACTGGGCGCCCTACATGACCTTGGTGGTCCTCGGCGGCCTGGCCGCCATTCCCCGTGAAACCCAGGAGGCGGCACGCATCGACGGAGCCTCCGCTTGGGCAGTGCTGCGTGACGTGACGCTGCCTCAGCTGCTCCCGGTGCTCGGCATCGTGCTCGTACTGAAGACGGTCTTCGCCCTCAAGGCCTTTGACACAATCTACACGCTCAGCAGCGGCGGCCCGGGCACCTCGACCCAGACTCTGGCCTACTTTGTCTATCAGACCGCCTTCAACTATTACGACATGGGGTATGCAGCGGCCGCCGCGTGGCTACTGACGCTGCTCCTGATGGTTTGCGCCTTTTTCTACCTGAAGCTCGTCTTTCGGCAGCGCTGATGATTCCTGGCTACCGACCGAGCTCACGCGAGATTTGCCTCAATGGACTGCGGCAGGCGCTACTCCTCGCGGTCCTGTCGAGCATCGTGCTGCCGATCCTCTGGATGGCCCTGACAGCATTCAAGCTGCCTCGGGACGTCTACTCGCTCGCGGCTGCCATCCATTTCGCCCCGACCCTGGAACCTCGGATCCAAGATCATCAACAGCCTGGTGGTAGCGAGCGCCACGGTGGCCCTCGCGATTCCGATGGCCACGCTCGCGGCGTATGCCTTTTCTCGCTTCGAATTCAGATTCCGCCAGACCCTCTTTCTATTGATCATTGCCTCGCAGTTCATTCCTGCAGCCGTGGTTGTGTTGCCCTACTTCGTGATGTTCAGAGAGCTGGGGCTACTCGACACCCGTACCGCCCTCGTACTGATCAACCTGTCGATCGTATTGCCTTACGCGGTCTGGATGATCAAGGGATTTATCGACGCCGTTCCCCTGGATATCGACGAGGCCGCGATGATCGATGGCGCGATGCGGCCTCGCGTGCTCTTCGAAGTGGTCGTCCCTGCGCCGCTGCCAGCGATCACCACCGCAGCGGTGTTCAGTTTCACGCTCACCTGGAATGAATTCCTCTTTGCCCTCATCCTCGGCAAGCAAGATGCGCTCACCCTGCCGCTGGGCATTGTGGGCTTTCGCACCGAGCGGGGCGATCTCTGGGAGCTGAT
>CAZAVT010000474.1:0-2173 GCA_964488395.1 uncultured Burkholderiaceae bacterium
CGAGGCGGGTGCCGCTTGGGGGGCAGCGGCAACGGGAGGCGGGGACGAAAGGGCTCCCGCAGCCGGTGGGTTGGTGACGGCGGGCAACGGGGCATTGGCCGGCGGCGCTGCAGAAGTCAGCGCAGCGGCCGGCGGCGGACTTGGGGGTGCGAGAGCGGCTGGCGGCGGAGGTGTTGGTGGTGGGGGCGTCGGTACGTCGATGACGGGTGGTGGCGTGGCCGTTGGGCCCGGGGCCGCACTGGTTGATGTCGCAAGGGCGGCGAGCTCGGTCGGTGGCGCCGGCGGCTTTGGCTCGTCCCTCGAGTACCACAGGGTGCTGCCTGCGGCGAGCAACGAGAGCGCAATGGCGACTGCCGAACCGGGCCCCATGCGCAAGCGCGTGCGCTCGGGGGGGCGCGGGGCAGGTACATCGCCGTCGCGAAGGCCCTCGGTGGGGTTTTCTAGGCGCTGCGGCAATGGGCGGTCGACGGTCCAGTCCATCGGACGGTCCGGCCCGTCGGTCGCATCAAGGCTTGTATCGTCCGGGTTCAGCTCGATGTGCACCACATCGGGTCCGAGCGCTGCCGCAGAGGGGTGCAGAACTTCAGGCGCAAGCGCGAACACCAGGAGCCGCAATCCCGCCCCAGGCAAGGCGCGCGCGGCCCGGGCGAGCATCTGCAGGGCGGCGATCTGAGCCGAATCAGCGACAGGCACAAGTACGACCGTGGTCTCGCGCATGAAACTCGCGTCACCGGCGAGCGCTCGCGAGATCGGTAAATCAGCGATCAGGCGGTTGATCGTGGCGAGCCACTGATCGACATCCCCCGCTGGCAAGGCGATCAGCTTGAGCCCGGATGAATCGGCGATTGCCGACTGCACACGCTCGACGGCGGCCCCGTCGACGGCTCCGCTGCCGGTGCTGACCAGCAGGTGTCCACCCTCATCGGACAGGGCTCTCAGAATCGTGTCGATCATGGGCGCCCTCCTGACGCCTGAGCGCGAGGCCCGACAGACCTCCTCACTTACCCGCCCACCTCGTGAGTGTATTACAGGGCTCTGCGGCGAGCCGCTTTCCGTGGATAATGCGGCTGTGACCTCTGATTCTTCATTGCTTGCCCTGCCGGCCTTTCGGAACTACTGGTTCGGTCGGCTTGCCACCACGGCGGCCAACCAGATTTTTTCCCTGGTCATTGGCTGGGAGCTCTATGAGCTGACCGGCAGCGCCTGGTACCTCGGCGTCGCAGGGCTGGTGCAGTTCCTGCCCGTGCTCTTGTCCTTTGCCATCGCGGGTGACTTGGCGGATCGGCTCGACCGTCGCCTCATTCTGGTGGTTGTGAAGCTTGGCAACGCGTCCCTGGGAGCCACGCTTTGGGTCGCCTCGATCCTGGGCCATCTGTCTGTCGAGTTGCTGTTGCTCGTGACGCTGGCGATCGGTTTCCTCCGGCCGTTCCAGATGTCGAGCACTCAGGCGCTGACGGCGCTTCTCGTGCCTCCCGCCATGCTGACTCGGGCGGTGGCGCTTGGCAGTGGCGGCTCGCAGGCAATGTTCATCGCCGGGCCTGCAATTGGCGGGTTCGTGCTGATCGCGGGCGCTGTTTACGTTTACGCGCTCGTCACGCTGGTCTGTTTGCTGGCGGCGCTGTGTTTCTTTCTCGCCCGTTATGAGTTCGTGAAGCCGCCACCGCGCCCATTCTCGGTGGCTCAGCTGTTCGGTGGGTTCGGTTTTCTGTGGCGGGAGCGAGCCCTTCTCGGGGTGATCAGTCTCGACCTGTTCGCGGTGATGCTCGCCAGTGTCACGGCGCTGCTACCGGTCTTCGCCAAGGACATCCTTCAGGTCGATGCCTGGGGTTTGGGTTTGCTGCGCAGCGCGCCGGCGATCGGTGCGCTGCTCGTCTCCGTCGTGCTGGCGCGCTGGACGATCGAGCGCCGGGCCGGCAAGCTCATGTTCGCCAATGTGATCCTGTTTGCGCTGGCGCTCCTTGGCTTCGCCTTCTCGGAGCATCTGCTGCTGTCCTTGTTCTGTCTCGCCTTGAGCGGGGCCGGCGACATGGTGAGCGTGGTGATCCGACAGACGATGCTGCAGATGGACACGCCCGATGAAATGCGGGGTCGGGTGAGCGCGCTGAGTTCTCTCGCGATCTCGGGCTCCAATCAGCTCGGGGACTTCAGGGCCGGGCTCATCGCGCACTGGTTC
>CAZAVT010000475.1:0-2171 GCA_964488395.1 uncultured Burkholderiaceae bacterium
TTTGGGACGTTGTAGGTCTGGCCCTGCAGCAGGCCCGGGTTCGAGGTGTTCTCGGGTGTCCAGGCTGGGCTTGCCAGAGTGCCGAGTGCGGTGAGCGCAGACCGGCGGTAGGCGGTCGCGGTCGTCGGGTCCGAGGTGAGGTCCGCCAACAGGAGCAGCCCACTTGCGGCGATGGCGGAGGCTGAACTGTCGCGTAGGGCATTGGGGTCGTTGATTGAGAAGTCCCAGGGTGGGATGCAGCCATCCGGTACCTGCGCGAGCCAGTAGTCAGCGGTGGTCTGGGCAGCGCTGAGCAGAGCCGGGTCGCCCGTGAGCGCTGCCCCCTGGGCAAACCCATAGATGGCCCAAGCTTGGCCGCGCGCCCAGGCTGTGTTCGGCCCCGCACCCTGACCGGCGACCGGACCAATCACCGCACCCGTATCGGGGTCAAAGGCCACGCGGTGCACGGTGGACCCGTCGGGACGGATGAACGTTCGTGCGAGGGTCTGTAGGTGGTCGGTGCCACGTTGAGCTAACTCGCCGCCCTGGGTGCCGCCCAACTGTTGTCCGCGTGCGATGAGCAGGGGCGCGTTCATCGCCGAGTCCATGATCAAGCCCCATTGGCCGTTGTACTCGCCGGACTTGAAGGCCTTGACCTTCGCATTCCAGCGACTGCTCAAGCTCTGCGCAGCAGTAAGCATGGCCTTGCGGTATTTGGTGCGGTTCTTGGTATTGGGATCGAGTTCGACGCCGAGATCGGCCGGCAGTCCCACCATAAAGCCGAGATCGTGAGTGCCGGTCCAACTGGCCACCGGGAGGACCGCTCGCGTCCAGGTACGCGCTCGATCGAGCCAGGCTCGATCGGCGCTGTCTTGATAGAGCAGCCAGGTGGATGCCGGGAAGAAACCGGAGGTCCATCCGCGCAGGTTGGTCGTCGCCATCGTGGTGGCGCCGTCGCTCGCACCGAATGGGAACTTTGTGGCCTTCAGGTCAGCCAGTGGGGCGAACTTCCGTTCGGCAAGAGCGAACACGCGATCGATATCCGCCGAGGTGACAGAGGTGACTGTTGCCGGGCATCGAGCGCCCTGTCCTTCCTGGGCGGCTGCGGGAGGAGCGCCGGTCGCGATCCAAACCGACAGCAGCACCACCGCGCCTGAAGTGCCGATCGCTGACAGGCGTCGGTCGGCAGACCTGCGACGTCTGCCGACACCTGCCACGAGAGAAGACTATGGGTCAGTCAGGGCCGTTCCGGCAGGATTGGTTCGGCTCAACATTGGTAGGAGGCAGGGTGACAGCGCAGCGCGTACGGGCGGTGATGGTGCAGCCGGGCAGGTACGCGAGTGCCCTTTCGCTGCTGCTGGTTGCCGCGGCGTTGGTGAAGTACGGCTGGGGCCTGTTTCCCGCCTTTGATCGCATGCAGCAGATCGCCGTTAACTGGCAGGCCCCAGTTGTACCGAACCTGAACGAGGACTACCTGCTGGCGAGCCCGGTGTCGGCGCTGCTCGCTGGAGTCACCGGCCTGAGCAGCACTCGGGGATTTCTCCTGCTTCACCTGGCGTTGGTTGTCATCGCCATCTGCCTGCCGCTGCTGATGCCGGTGGTGCGTGGTGACCGATCCCGGAGCCGGATGGTGTTCCTGTTACTGATCGGCGGACCAATCGCCGCGGTGCTCGTGACCTGGCTCGGCAGCTATGACGCAGTGAGCGTCATCGCCATGACTGTCGCAGCACTGGCGCGATGGCGCGTTGTCGCTTTGCTCGGTTGGTTACTCCTTGCCTTCAATCATGGTCAGCTGGCGGTGGCAACGCTGGTACTCACCCTGCCGATCCTGCTCTGGTCGTTGCGCTCACAGTCGTCGCGAAGCAAAGCGGGTGCGGTGCTGGGCCCAGTTGCCGCTATCGGGATTGGGATCGTGCTTAACACTGCACTGCTGAGCTCGTGGGGTGCGGACTCTTCGCGATTCGATGTCGTATTGCGTGTTGGCTTCGAAACCTTTATGCGCATGTCCCTGATGTATGCACCGCTGATTCTGTTCTCGGTCCTGGGGGCCGGGTGGTTCCTACTGCTCGAACCGCGCATCCGCGCGCGTAGCGATGGTCGGATCATGCTGGTGACTGCAGTCGCAGCAGCCGTGGTTCTGCCATTGGTAAGCCTTGATCAATCGCGCATGCCGGGTCACGCACTGCTTGTGC
>CAZAVT010000476.1:0-677 GCA_964488395.1 uncultured Burkholderiaceae bacterium
GATCGACGAGGTTCAACTCGAGGCCGCGCTCGCGACGCTCCAGTCGGCGCTCTCCCGAAAAGACCTGCCGACGCTGCGAAACCACCTGATGAGCCTCGCGGGTGGGATCCCGCCAACCCAATAAACGCGTCCACAATCGGAAACGGGACCCTCTGAAGAACGATCCGACCCATGCGTTCTGATGTCGACCATCTGTATCGCACGACCGAGACCCTCCGACAGGGACTCCAGGCCCTCGAGACGGAAGCGACCGATCCGACCACCGTTCGCTTCGATCTCTTCCGCAATGCAGCCATCAAGAGCTTCGAGGTCTCGCTGGAGACGGCGGGGAAGCTCCTGCGTCGCGCCCTCAAGGCCTATGTGGCGGCACCGCGTGAGATCGATCACCCGGACGGTGCTCAACCGACCGCTACTCCTGCCCCCCTTCACCTCCACCCCGCCCCTTGGCCGCATCGCCTTTCTGCTGCTTCTCGAGCGCTTTCCGACGCTTGTCGGCCTCGGCTCGCAGCCGGTACTGCGGCGTACGGACGGCTTTAGCGACCGGATTGCGAGGCCGCCGTGGCGGGCTGGGCTTTCGCATTTGACACCTCCGATGTCGGGATCATCACAAGGCCCCTCGGATCGGCAATTTGCCGTACAATTTGGCCACCTGGGAGTTCAATCGTGGCGTCAACACC
>CAZAVT010000476.1:687-2149 GCA_964488395.1 uncultured Burkholderiaceae bacterium
CGCAATCCACCCTTCATCCACTAAAGCACCGTCCGCGCGGCTTGAGGCCCGGATCAGTCGCGAGTTGCACACAGTGATCAAGCGCGCCGCCGAAATCCAGGGTAGAACAGTGACGGACTTTGTGACTCATGCCCTGCAATCCGCAGCTGCCCAGGCGATTGAGCAGATCGATCATGTGCGCATCAGTGTGGCTGATCAGGAAGCGTTCGCAAGAGCTCTCATCGCACCGGCGAAGCCCAACGCAGGCCTGAGGCGAGCCTTCTCAAAGGCCAACACGCTCCTCGTCTCTCGATGAGCGGCGGTTACCGGGTTGGACCGCTTGATCCTGGCACTGATCGCTCAGGATTTGCTTCAGGGGTGGAACCACTCGACCGGTATTTCAGAACGCAAGTCAGTCAGGATATCAGGCGCCGGGTGACCGCCTGCTTTGTGGCGCTCGATGCCAACGACCGTGTCGCTGGCTACTACACGCTCGCCTCGGCCAGCATCCTGTTGAGTGACTTGGCGCCAGGTTTAGCCAAGAAACTACCCCGCTACCCGCATATTCCGGCGGTCCGGATGGGGCGAATCGGCGTGGATCAAGGCTTCCGGGGTCGAGGCTTGGGAGCGGCCCTGCTCGCTGATTCGTTGAGACGTAGCCTTAACAACGAGATTGCTGCTTATGCCTTCCTCGTGGATGCCATTGACGACGCTGCGGCTGCCTTCTACTTGCACCACGGCTTTGTCACGACCACGGAAAGCGACAGGTTTTTGTACTTGCCCCTTGCAACAGCCCGAGCGCTTCTTGACAGCTGAACACCAGCCGTCCGTTGGGTCGAGCGCCCTCCCCTCACCCCACCACCTTCCCCTCACGCATCGCCGCAATCGTCGCGCGAGAGTAACCGATCTCGGCGAGCAGCTCGTCGGTGTGCTCACCCGCCTCGGGCGGCTGCTCTCGGACGCCCAACCGCTCCCCATCCATCGTGAACGGCAGGAGCGCCGCGCGCGCAGTCTCTCCAGCACGGGGCCCCTCGGTCAGGCGAATCTCGGCAAGCCCGCCGGTCGCTGCCAGATGCGGATCATCGAACAGCGCCTCGGGCCGAGCGATCGGCGCATACGGCAGCCCTGCCCGCTCGAAGAGCGCCGCCAGCTCGGCCGCACTCCACGCCACGAGCCGCCGACGCAATTCCTCGATCAGCACTGGGCGCTGGCGGACCCGGTCGTTGTTGGTCCCGTACCTCGGATCGGCCTTCAGATCATCAAAACCCAGCACCTCGCAGAACGTGCTCCACTGCGAGTCGCTCACCGCAGCGAGGAAGATCTGCTCACCGCCCTTGACGGTGAACACGTCATACACCCCCCAGGCCGAAATCCGGTTCGGCATGGGCTCGGCGGGCTTGCCGGTGATCGCGTACTGCAGCATGTGCTGGCCCACCAGAAACACATTGTTCTCGAACAAGGCCGACTGGATCTCCTGACCGCG
>CAZAVT010000477.1:0-2148 GCA_964488395.1 uncultured Burkholderiaceae bacterium
GGGGTGACCGCCCTACAATAAACCGAGAGCCATCACCGCAAAAACGAGCTGTGCATTATAGAGGCTCGGTTCGCTTTGCCTACCCCCTCCCTGGCTTCGTAGAAAATCGTTATGAATCATCAAGCTTTCCCGGAATCGGCGGTCTCTGAAGGTGTGCGCCAGGCCCTGGCCATCACCCTGCGTGGCTGCGAGGAGTTGATCCCCCAGGCCGACTGGGTACGCAAGCTGGTGCGATCCGAGCAGTCGGGCCAGCCACTGCGCATCAAGCTCGGTCTTGATCCGACAGCGCCTGACCTGCACCTGGGCCATACCGTGGTCCTGAACAAGATGCGTCAATTGCAGGATCTCGGGCACACGGTGATTTTCCTGATCGGTGATTTCACCGCGATGATCGGCGATCCCTCCGGCCGCAACTCAACCAGACCTGCGCTCACCCGCGAGCAAATCGAGGATAACGCCCGCACCTACTTCAACCAGGCGAGTCTGGTGCTCGATCCCGAGCGCACGGAGATCCGCTACAACTCGGAGTGGAGCGATCCGCTTGGCGCTCGCGGCATGATTCAACTCGCTTCGCGCTACACCGTCGCACGCATGATGGAGCGCGATGACTTCTCCCGGCGCTTTCGCGGCGGGGTTCCGATTTCCGTCCACGAGTTTCTCTATCCGCTCATGCAGGGCTACGACTCAGTGGCGCTCAAGTCCGATATCGAGCTCGGTGGCACGGACCAGAAGTTCAACCTGCTGGTCGGCCGCGAGCTGCAGCGCGAGTACGGCCAGGAGCCGCAGTGCATCCTGACGATGCCACTGCTCGAAGGCCTGGACGGTGTCGACAAGATGTCGAAGTCCAAGGGGAACTACGTGGGCATCAACGAGGCGCCCGGCGAGATGTTCGGCAAGCTGATGTCGATCTCGGATCCCTTGATGTGGCGCTATTTCGAACTCCTGTCGTTTCGCTCGATGACGGAAATTCAGTCTCTTCAGAGGGCCTGCGAAGCTGGGCGCAACCCGCGCGATGCCAAGGTGATGCTTGCGCAGGAGATCGTCACCCGGTTCCACGATCGAGCCGCCGCCGAGCGCGCACTGGCCGACTTCGAGGCGCGCTTCCGGCAAGGGGTTGCGCCTGAGGAAATGCCAGAAATCGCCCTCGTCGGCGCTCCGAAGGCGATCGCGACCGTCCTACGCGAGGCCGGACTCGCCGCTTCGGCGTCCGAGGCGGCTCGCAATATCGATCAGGGGGGTGTCAAGGTCGACGGCGTTCGCATCGACGACCGGGGGCTCAAGCTACCCGAAGGCCTCTACGTGATCCAGGTGGGCAAGCGGCGTTTTGCCCGAGTCAGCCTGAAACCTTGAGTCGGTTCTGATGACTTCGACGACGCTGATTTTCATTCGCCATGGGGTGACCGACTGGAACCGTGCACGCCGGTTCCAGGGCCAGACCGATATCGAACTGAACGCCGAAGGGCGCGAACAGGCCGAGCGCACGGGACGGCGATTCGACGCGCAACCCATCTCGGCGATCTATTCGAGCGATCTGGCCCGTGCCCGCCAGACTGCCGAGCCGATCGCTCGGGTACTTGGCCTGTCGCTGACGCTCTCGGAGGGCCTGCGCGAGCGTCGCTACGGGGTGCTCGAGGGCCGTACGCATGACGAGCTGCTGCGCGACCACCCTGAGGCCTACGCCCGCTGGCGAGCCCGCGAGCCGCAGTTCGAGCCCCCGGGTGGCGGCGAGTCGCTCGCCAGTCTGCGGATCCGGGTCGAGCGCCAGATGCAAGCACTCGCTCGGGCGCATGCCGGTCAAGTGGTGGTTGCGGTGACCCATGGCGGCGTGCTCGACTGCATTTATCGGATTGCCGCTGGCCTCGCCATCGATGCGCCACGCAGTTTCGAACTGCGTAATGCCAGCCTGAACCGAATTGGTTGGGATGGTGCGGCGTTTTCAGTGTTGGACTGGGGCGACGTGAGCCACCTCAAGGCCGCGAGGGATGACATCGAACCCTGAAGGCAGGGCGGGCGCAACCCCAGCCGGGTTTCGCTAGAATCAGGGGTTTTGCTGAGCCCTCCGCCAGCGGCGCCGGGCCCCTCACCCAGGAGTTGTCGCCGTGTTTGACCGCAATCTCGGAATCGACCGCGTCGATCCGGAGCTCTGGA
>CAZAVT010000478.1:0-2135 GCA_964488395.1 uncultured Burkholderiaceae bacterium
AGGTGGGATTTTTAATGAGCGTGGTGACCGAAGGCTTCACGCCGGCTGAAGCGCAATGGCGGATGGAGCAGGTCCGGGCGATCGCGCATGCGGCGGGCGCGCGCGACCTGCCCGACAGCCTGCCCAAGGTGGTCCGCGCCTCGCCCTTCCGGCGACTCAACCGATTGCTCGGTCCCGAGGGCGAGCGCATCGTCTGGTTCCACGCGCAGGTCCCCAATTCACAGGCCATTGGTCTTTACGAAGCCACCGAGGCGGTCTTCGCCCGGCATCAGGATCTGGTCGACCGGCATGGCCTGCGCTGGGGCTATCTGATCGGTGTCAACGGCCCCAGCACCTTCGGCCTTGAGCCGATTGTCTACTGGCGCGACGAAGCGGCCCCGATCCATCGCGAGTACATCGCCCCCGATCATCTCGCGAAGCTCCCAATACATCCCGCCGATCCGGCAGCACGACAAGCGGTCGCAACGATCCGCAACGCGATCGTCGAAGTCTGGGCGTCCATGGGTGCGACCCACCTGCAGATCGGCCGTCAGTACCCCTTCATCAGCACCCGGCTGCCGGGCACGGCGCAAGCCCTGCGCGGGCTCAAGCGCGCCTTCGATCCGCACAGCGTCTTCAATCCAGGCGTGCTCGAGACCTGAAGCCCGCGCGCTGCGGCCAGCCTCAGGCGCAACGGACGTGCAGCAAGGCCTGGCGACGTTTGACCTGCACCTCGTGAATGGCTTCGTCGAGCGCCTGAGGCAAATCAGCATAGGCCTCAATGCGCCGACCCCAACCACCACAGGCAGCGATCACCTGGTCAAAGCGCGGCTGCGGCTCGAGCGAGACCAGCGGCATCGGGCGGGACAGGGCCTGCGCCCGGGTCGCCTCGCCCTCGGGATACATCGCCTCGGTCGCTCGCTGGACTGCGCCATAACCGCCGTTGTCCAGCACCACGGTCAGCACGGGCAGGTCATGCATCGCTGCTGCATGGTGACAGGCCACCGGATTGGCAAAGCCGTAACACCCGTCGCCGAGCCCCGCGACGACCAGCGCGTCGGGACGCGCGAGCTTGATCCCTAAGGCTGCTGGCAAGCCCCAGCCCAGCCCACCGACCGGGCTGGGTCCGAAGAACGAACCGGGCTCGTCCATCCGCAGGGCCGCGGGGATCAGCGAGTACTCGTTGACCACGACGGCGGGCGACGACTGTCGACGCAGGGCGTCGCCCAGTGCATGACTGACCGCCGCGAGGCCGATCGGCGCGGTTTTCTGGCCCGCCTCGATTCTCCGACGCAGGCCGAGGCGTCGTACCTCGTTCGCCTCGATCACGCGCTCGCGTCGGGCCTCGATCAGCGCACGATCGGGTTCGAACGTACGCAAGGCACGCTGCAAAGCGAGCAGGAACTCGCGCGGCCCGACCGCAAGCGTCTCATCGGAGGCAAAGCCGCGTAGTGGGTATCGTGCAAAAAGCGGATCGTGCCCGACCTGGATCACACGGGCCTGGGGCGAAGGCTGGGCCTGAGCCGGGATCCAGGGCACATCGCAGTCAAGAACGACGATCAGGTCCGCCTGCGCAAGCCACGGTTCGACCTCATAGCCGCCGTGCATCGGGTGACTCGCAGGCAGGGACAGGTAGCGGGGCCGATACTCCACCACCGGCACCGCCCAGCGGGTCGCGCAATCGGCGAGCAGCGCAACGGCCGACGGGCTGCGGCCGCAGCGCGAGGTGATGATGAGGGGGTTGCGGGCGCGGGCCAGTGCGGCCGCCACGCGCTCGATGCTGCGGGCATCGGGCTCAACCGGCGCCGCCGGTTGCTGCAGGGGCTCGGGCCGCGCCGCTGGCGCGGGCTGATCGAGCACCTCGCGCGGCAGACTCAGATAAACCGGGCCGGCCGGCTCGCTTCTCGAGATGGCGAGCGCCCGATCGAGGAGGTCCGGCAGCTGTGCTCCGCTGCGCAATTCGTAATCCCACTTCACCTGCTCGCGCACCATCGCCCCCTGGTCGAACATCTCCTGAGCCCAGTGGATGTTGAGTGAGCGACTGGCGGCAGCACCCGTCTCCATCCAGGGGGTGCGACCCGCAGCGAGCAGCATCGGCACATTCTCGCGGGCAGCGTTGATGAGGCCGCACAGTGCGTTGGCGGTGCCGACGTTGA
>CAZAVT010000479.1:0-2122 GCA_964488395.1 uncultured Burkholderiaceae bacterium
CTGATCGAACTGAATGTCCCCGAGCGACGCTTGCAGCTCCTGATCAGCGAGGACGAGCTCAAGGCTCGCCTTGACCGCTGGACGCCTCCGACACCGCCACTGCAGTCCGGCTACTGGAAGCTCTACATCGACCACGTCCTGCAAGCGGACCAGGGCGCCGACCTCGACTTCCTGGTCGGTCAGCGCGGCGCCTTTGTCCCCAAGGACAATCACTAAACGCCAACCAGCGAGGGGCAGCCCGATGCGTATTCTCATCACAGGTGGCGCCGGATTCGTTGGCAGCCGTCTCGCCCGCGACATCCTCGCCCGAGGCACTTTAGCCGACCGGGTCGTGCGTGAACTGGTCATCGTCGACCTTGCCTTGCCCGCGCAAGACCTGCTTGACGATCCCCGGGTGCGTGCCTATGCCGGACCGATGCTCGAGCAAGCAGAGGCTCTATCGACTGGCTTTGACGCAGTCTTTCACCTTGCGTCGGCGGTCTCGGGCGAGTGCGAACTCGATTTCGAGCTCGGCCTGCGATCCAACCTTGACAGCACGCGCCTGCTGCTCGACAGCATCCGGCGCTCCGGCAAGATCTCCCGCTTCGTCTTTGCGAGCTCGGTCGCGGTCTATGGGCCCTACGCGGGCCAGCCGATGCCGCCTCGAGTGACCGACACCACCCTGCCCTCGCCGCAGACCTCCTACGGCACGCAAAAGCTGATGCTCGAGTACCTGATTGCTGACTACACCCGCAAGGGATTTATCGATGGCCGGTCGGCGCGGCTGATGACGGTCTCGGTGCGTCCAGGACGACCCAACGGCGCGGCCTCGTCTTTTTTCAGCGGAATCATTCGAGAGCCGCTCGCCGGAATCGAGTCCGTCTGCCCGGTCGATCCCCAGGTCTCGCACCCGCTGTCCTCGCCAGCCAATACGATTCGAGGACTGATCGCAGTCTTCGAGGCCAGCCAGACCACCCTGGGCAACCGCCTTGCGCTCAATCTGCCCAGTCTCAACATCACCGTCCAGGAGATGCTCGACGCGCTCGAGCGAGTCGCCGGGCGACAGGTGCGCGAGCGGGTCCGCTTCGAACGCGACGAGCGGATCGCCGGGGTGGTAGCAGGCTGGGCCAAGGGCGCATCGGCCGACCGCGCTGCAGCCCTGGGGCTGCACGCCGACCCGAGCTTCGAGTCAATCATCGAGCAATACATCGCGGATTGCCAATCCAGGCCTGGCTACAGCGTCGAAGCCCTGCGCGGCCTGTAAGCCGCGCAGGGGTACCACCTGACGGATCGACGGCCACAACCATGAAGCGATCGACGCCGAAGCGGCTGACTGCGGCCGCTCTGTGTTTTGTGTGGATCGTCGGCGCTGCAAATGACGCAGGCGCCCAATCGCGGACTGGATCGATCCCGGCAGAGATCGTTCGGGCGGGCGACTGCCCAGGATTAGTCGCAGATCAGGAACGCTATCGCGAGCGTATCCTGGCGCCGATGAGCGCGTGGGCCGAGCGGATGCTCCCCGACCCTGGGGACAGGCCCATTGTCTACCCTTTCGCGGGCGCCGATGTCGCAACCGCACTTGCCCTCTTTGGCCGCAGTCCCCGCCTGATCATGTTATCGCGTCAGGAGGTTTCCCTCGCTCAGCTCTGGGCAGCTCCGCCCGAAATCGAGTCCGCTGAATGCGACACACAGCGGTTTTTCACCCGAACCGGTTTTTACCGCACCCTGGATCTGGACGGCAAGGTCGACGGCAGGCAGGCCGCAGCCCCTCGCCTTTTATCGCTGCTCCTCCTGAGCCTCGAGGCGGTGGGCCTTCGCGTGTCCGCCACCGTGCCGCTTACGACCGAGGCGGATGGCTCGATCACAGAACATCCCGATCGCGGCGTCACCGTCGACTCGACCGGGCGCATCCAAGCGCGCAGCGCGCAGTCTGATCTCTCTTTGGCATCGCGACCACTGATCGATCGGCCACCCGGCGCGGTCGAGCATGCACCGAGCGGCGTGCGTCTCGTCGGCATCGACTCCCTCAACATCGACGACACCGAGAGCGGCGGAGAGCGGCCGGCGCACAGCATCCTGCTCGCCGGCGGAGTGCACGTGGTCGAGCACCTGACGAACCTCGATACGGTGCCGGCGCGTGGCG
>CAZAVT010000480.1:0-2117 GCA_964488395.1 uncultured Burkholderiaceae bacterium
CATGGAGGACGAAATCTCGACAGCGCTGCGGCCACCATCGACGTCCTGCCGGCAGTCGCCGATAAGGTCGCGGGGCGCTGTACGATCCTGCTTGACAGTGGGGTGCGACGGGGGAGCGATATCGCCAAAGCCCTTTCGCTTGGCGCGAGCGCCGTCATGGTGGGGCGGGCGCCGCTCTACGGGGTTGCTGTTGCAGGGCAGACAGGCGCCGGCCAGGCACTAGCGCTCCTGCGTGAGGAGCTCGATCGGGTCCTCGGATTCCTGGGATGCCCCAGCGTGACCGCTCTCGGCCACCGCTTCATCGAAGCCTCGTCGTTGCCGGCTGCGCGAATGAGTGTCCTCTCGTCGACAGCCGGGGAGTAAGCAAACAATGGCGATTCGTTTCGAACCGATTGGCAAGAGCTTCGTAGCCCGCGTGGTTGGTGTCGATCTGGCCGTGGGCATCGGCCCGAGCGAGGTGGACGTTATCGAGCAGGGCCTGGCGGATTACGGGGTTCTGGTTTTCGACCAGCAACAAATCGACGATCATGCCCAGCAGGCCTTTATCCAGCAATTCGGCCCGCCGCACCAGGCTGTCCTGAAGGAGATCGCTTCCGATCATCCGCATTTCTATGACATCGGCACGGTCGATTTCGCAGGCAACGAGCGGGCCAAGGACAGTGTGGCCGACCTCTACATGCGGGCCAACCTTCTTTGGCACACGGACGGTTCACAAAATCAGCCGCCCATACGCCTGACGGCCCTGCATGCGCGGGTCCTGCCGCCGGAGCCCCCGCCGACTGAATACGCCGACATGCGTGCCGCGTGGGATACGCTCAGTCCGGAGGTGCAGCGCTCCCTGGAAGGTCTGTTGGTCGAGCACAGCATCTATCGCTCCCGTGAGCAGATGGGCATGAAGATGTCCGACTTCAGTCAGGAGTCGCTCAAGGCGCGCAAGCCGGTTCACCATCCGCTTGTTCGGGTCAACGCCCGTACGGGACGCCGATCGCTGTATCTCGCCTCACATGCCTCGCATATCGTTGGCTGGCCGTTGGACAAGGGGCGCAGACTGATCGAGGAGCTGATCTCGCATGCGACCCAGCCAGAACGCGTCTACTCGCATGCCTGGCAGCTCCAGCAGCTGGTGATGTGGAACGATGCTTGGACCATGCACCGGGCAACGCCCTATCACGGCAGCCATCCAAGGCACCTGCGCTGGTGCGCGGTTCGCGAGTTGGAACCCGTCTGAGCGCCCAGCTCGGTCCACCTCAGACATCAGTGCGCACAATCGGAGACCGGAACATGATTCGATCATTACTTGCAGGGGCTGTGATCGCTGTGTTGTCGACGGTCAGCTGGGCCCAGTCCTCCTGGCCCTCGCGCCCGATCCGTCTGATCGTACCCTTCGCCCCGGGCCAGGTGACAGACTGGCTCGGTCGCATGATGGCCGAGCAGATGAGCCAGGAACTCGGGCAGTCAGTGGTTGTGGAAAATCGCGCAGGTGCGAATGGCACCATCGGCGTCGCATGGGCTGCGACGCAGCCGCCCAATGGCTACACCCTGGTGATTAGCTCCAACGGGACTCACTCGGCGGCCTCGAGCCTTTTCAAGAAGCTGAGCTATGACGCGCTCTCCAGTTTCGAGCATGTCGGGGGACTGATGAGCTTGCCGTGGATGCTCATGGTGCGGCCGGATTTCCCCGCTCGCAGCCTGGAGGAGTTCCTCGCGCACGCGAGGGCCAATCCGGGAAAACTCGCCGCGGGCTACGGCTCTTCGAGTTCTCGCCTAGCGATCCATCAGTTGAAGTCTTTGGGGCGAATCGATGTACTCGAAGTCGCCTACAAGGGCCTTGGCCAGACCATTACCGACGTCCGGGGAGGGCAGCTCCAGTTCAATTTTCTCGATATGGGCTCGGCTATGACCCAGGAGAAAGGGGGCGGCCTGCGCGGGATTGCAGTGACCTCGCCGCGTCGATCGCCGATCGCGCAGGACAAGCCCGCGATCGCCGAAGTGTTGCCGGGCTACGAGATGGTTTCCTGGCTGGGTCTTGCGGCGCCTGCGGGGACGCCCGAAGCGATTGTCAGGCGGATCCATCAGGTGGTTGCCGGCATCCTCGGGCGACCCGACATCCGCGACAA
>CAZAVT010000481.1:0-2117 GCA_964488395.1 uncultured Burkholderiaceae bacterium
CGATGATGGCGACGCCATCCCGGTGACGGTCGTCGATGTGTCCGACAATCGCGTGTCCCAGATCAAGTCGGTTGAGACCGACGGCTATAGCGCGATCCAGGTCGCTTTCGGCAAGCGTCGCGCGTCCCGCGTCACCAAAGCAAGAGCCGGACATTTCGCCAAGGCGGGTGTCGAGGCCGGCACCCTGGTGCGCGAGTTTCGGGTCGGCCACGAAGTCCTCGCCCAGTATCAGCCCGGCTCGACAGTGAGCGCGGAGCTCTTCGCAGTCGGGCAAAAGATCGATGTCCAGGGCACCTCGCATGGCAAGGGCTTTGCGGGCACGATCAAGCGCCACAACTTCGGATCGGGCCGCGCCTCGCACGGCAATTCACGGTCGCACAATGTGCCCGGTTCGATCGGGATGGCTCAGGACCCGGGCCGGGTCTTCCCCGGCAAGCGGATGGCCGGTCACATGGGTGCCGTCACGGCGAGCGTTCAGAGTCTCGAGGTCGTGCGCGTCGACGCCGCCCGCGGCCTGGTGATGGTTCGCGGCGCGGTCCCTGGTGCCCGCAATGGCGATCTGGTGCTGACCCCTGCGGTCAAGGCGCCGGCTGCCCCCGCCAAGGCGTGAAGGAGCCCGACGCAATGGAACTCAATCTGCTCGATGCCAGTGGTCAGGCCTGTGCCAAGGTCGAAGCCCCTGACACGATTTTCGGCCGTGAATTCAACGAGCCGCTGGTGCACCAGGTGGTGGTCGCTTTCCAGGCCAATGCCCGTAGCGCCAACCGTGCTCAGAAAGACCGCAGCGAAGTCCGTCACTCCACGAAGAAGCCCTGGCGCCAAAAAGGCACTGGCCGTGCTCGCGCCGGCATGACTTCTTCGCCATTGTGGCGAGGCGGCGGCAAGATTTTCCCGAATTCGCCTGACGAGAACTTCAGCCATAAGGTCAATCGCAAGATGTACCGCGCCGGGGTCTGTTCGATCCTGTCGCAACTGGCTCGCGAAGATCGGGTGGCGGTGGTCGAGTCGCTCAATGTCGAAGCACCCAAGACGAAGTTGCTCGCCGAGAAGATTCGCGCGATGGGGCTGGGCGCCAACGGCAGCTCCGTGCTCGTCATCACGGATGCGATCGACGAAAACCTCTTCCTGGCCGCACGCAACCTGCCTCACGTGATGGTCGTCGAGCCGCGTCATGCCGATCCGGTTTCGTTGGTCCACTTCTCCAAGGTGTTGATCACCCGCACGGCGCTGGCCAAAGTTCAGGAGATGCTGGGATGAATCAGGAGCGACTGACCAAAGTGCTGTTGGCGCCGATCGTCTCCGAGAAGGCGACCTCGATGGCCGAGCGCAACAACCAGGTGGCGTTTCGGGTGCTCCAGGACGCGACCCGGGTCGAAATCAAGGCTGCCGTCGAGATGCTGTTCAAGGTCGAGGTTGAGTCCGTGCAGGTCTTGAACCAGCAGGGCAAGGCCAAGCGATTCGGCCGTTTCAGCGGCCGGCGTCGGCATGTTCGGAAGGCCTATGTGAGCCTGAAGGCCGGCCAGGAAATCAATTTCGCGGAGGCCAGGTAAATGCCGATCTCCAAGATGAAGCCGACATCGCCCGGCCGTCGGGCGATGATCAAGGTCACGACGCCGGGCCTGCACAAAGGTCGGCCGGTCGACGCGTTGACCGAGAGCACGATTCGCGGTTCGGGGCGTAACAACCTCGGTCGGATCACCACCCGGCACAAGGGCGGTGGTCACAAGCGTCAATATCGCCTGGTGGATTTCCGTCGCAACAAGGACGGGATCGTGGCCAAGGTCGAGCGCATCGAGTACGACCCCAACCGCAGCGCCCACCTGGCACTGCTGTGCTATGCCGATGGCGAGCGCCGTTACATCCTCGCGCCGCGCGGCGTCGAGGTGGGTACGAGCCTGATGAGCGGTCCGGAGGCTCCAATCCGCGCGGGCAACACGCTACCGATCCGCAACATCCCGGTCGGTTCGTCGATTCATGCCATCGAGATGCTGCCCGGCAAGGGTGCTCAGATCGCGCGCTCGGCGGGCGCTTCGGCGCGCCTTCTGGCTCGCGAAGGCACCTATGCGCAGGTTCGCCTGCGCTCGGGTGAAGTTCGCCGCGTCCACATTGAGTGCCGC
>CAZAVT010000482.1:0-2101 GCA_964488395.1 uncultured Burkholderiaceae bacterium
CGGTCGTGAAGGCTGCACGCGGCCTTTGGACCCAGGCGCGGTGCGAGAGTTTAGGCGCAGCCCATCCGACTGTCAATTAGAGCTTGCTATCTTATATAAGACATGTTCTATAATCGCTGCGGGCGTTTTGCAGGAGGCGGCATGAGTGGTGGGTCGGTGGACGGTGCCGAGGAAAACAGGCCGGAGGAGTCGTCCGGGCCACGGTTCGCGCCTTTGTACCGGCAGATCAAGGAGCTGATCACCCGGCGCCTGCAGCTCGGGGACTGGAAGCCGGGCGAGCCGATCCCCAGCGAAAGCGAGCTCGCTGGGCGGTACGGGGTGAGCCAGGGGACCGTTCGCAAGGCGATCGATGAGCTGTCGGCCGAGCGCTTGCTGGTTCGCCGTCAGGGGCGGGGTACCTTTGTGGCGTCCCACCTCGAGGCAGGGGCACAGTTTCGCTTTTTGCGCTTGCGGATCGATGAGCCCCTGGCGGGGGATGGCACGGGGCCCGAGCCCGAAGCGCTCGAGCCTCGTGCGGTCGAGGCTGGGCGGCGACCGTTGGGGCAGAGCGTCGGAGGCTCGGCGGTGCGCGGCCGATCGGTTCAGGGCGAGCGATTGGTCAGCCGCTTCATCGAATGTCGGCGACTGCGCGGGTCGGCCGAAGTGGCTCGCATGCTGCAGCTGCGCGCTGGAGAGGCGGTGGTGCTGATTCGCCGGGTCCTCGAGCTTTCTGGGCAGCCAACTGTGCTGGACGAGATCTGGCTGCCGGGCGCGCGTTTTCGGGGCCGGTCGGCCGAGCGGCTCGCGACTTACGACGGGCCGCTTTACGGGCTGCTCGAGAGCGAATTTGGTGTGCGCATGATTCGTGCCGAGGAGCGGATCAAGGCTGTTGCGGTGCCGATCGAGGTGGCCCGGGCCTTGAGCCTGTCCGCCCGCGAGCCCGTCCTGCGCATCGATCGGGTCACTCGGACCTACCAGGAGGTGCCCGTCGAATTTCGTCGGGCCTACTGCTCGACGGCTCGGCACCATTACTACAACGAGCTCAGTTGAGTTTGTCGGGCCGGATCTCGCGGCGGGGAGCCGCGGCGGAGGCAGGGGCCTTGGTGAGCTTGGGCGATTTGAGTCAAAATACGAAGGTTTGCACCGGCAGGGATAAAAAAACATGAATGAATCGACAGGGGGAATCGGAGCCTCCAAGGCCCGTACCCGATATCGCAACATCAGCGTCGGCCAAATCCTGCAGTACCGCTTGCCGCCCGCTGGCATCGTGTCCATCCTCCATCGCGTGAGCGGTGCGCTGATGTTCTTGGTAGGGCTCCCGGTGGTGCTTTACCTGTTGCAGCAGAGTCTGGGCTCGGCCGCGAGTTTCGAGGCGTACAAGCGCTTGGTATCCAGCATTCCCGCCAAGCTGCTGCTGGTGGTGCTCACCTGGGCGTATCTCCACCACTTGTGTGCGGGTATCCGATACCTGTTGCTTGATCTGCATGTCGGGACTGACAAGGAACGCTCGAGGGTGTCCGCGCTGGCCACCCTGGCGGTCAGCCTGACGCTCAGTGCGGTCTTCGCGCTCAAGATTCTGGGAGCTTTCTGATGACGACCAAACGTGTGGTCACCGGGGCGCATTACGGCTTGCGTGACTGGATGGCGCAGCGGATCACTGCAGTGATCCTCGCGGTCTACACCCTAGTGCTCGGCGTGACGCTGCTTTTGACGCCCGAGCTCAATCATGCGGCCTGGAAGGCGATTTTTACGGGTACGTTCATGCGTGTCCTGAGCTTGCTCGCCGTGTTGTCACTTTTCTGGCATGCCTGGATCGGCGTGCGCGACATTTACATGGACTACGTGAAGCCGACTTCGATCCGGCTCACCCTGCAGGTGCTGACCATCGTGCTGCTGGTCGGCTATGCAATCTGGACTTTCACAATCCTCTGGAGTCACTGAGATGGCCGACGTTCTCAACCATCTTGCCAACAACCTGCCGCGGCGCAAGTTCGACGCGGTGATCATCGGTGCCGGCGGCGCTGGGATGCGTTGCTCCTTGCAACTGGCCGAGGCCGGTTGGAGTGTCGCGGTGTTGTCCAAGGTCTTTCCGACCCGTTCGCATACCGTTGCCGCACAGGGC
>CAZAVT010000483.1:0-2100 GCA_964488395.1 uncultured Burkholderiaceae bacterium
CATGGTCCGCTTGTTCTTGGTGGTGGTGTAGAAATGACCGGTACCAGCCGTCGATTCGAGCTTGATCTTTTCGCGCATCAGAGTGCTCCTTCAGTGAGGCCGTGTTCAGACGGCTTCGCCGCGCTCGCGCAGATCGGCGAGCACCACGTCCAGGCCTTTCTTGTCGATGAGACGCAAGCCGGCATTGGAGAGCCGCAGGCGAACCCAGCGATTCTCGCTCTCGACCCAGAATCGGCGGTTTTGGAGGTTAGGAAGAAAACGCCGCTTGGTCTTGTTGTTGGCGTGAGACACGTTGTGGCCAACGAGCGGAGCTTTCCCGGTGACTTGGCAGACGCGGGCCATGACGCTCTCCTGGAATTTGCTGAAAACCGTCGATTGTAATTGGGGCTAGGCTGCACTGTCAAACCGCGACCCCGGCGGTGATTGGCCCCGACGACGACGAGGCAAGCTCTGCGAGAGGGCGGGTGGCGGCCTCAGGTACGTCGGAGTAGCCCCGAATCGGCGAATGAATAGCAGCGGTTGCCTGCCACGATCAGGTGATCGAGGATGGGAATGTCCAGGGTCTGTAGTGCCTGACGCAGCCCGTCGGTGAGCAGTCGATCCGCTGGGCTGGGTTCGGCAATCCCCGATGGATGGTTGTGCGCCACGATCAAGCTCGCAGCGTTGAGCTCGAGCGTGCGTCGCGCAACCTCGCGTGGATGGACCACCGTCTGGTTGATGCTGCCCTGAAACATGACCTGCGCTGTGATCAGGCGGTTTTGGTTGTCGAGAAACAGCACGGCAAAGCATTCGGCCGGACGGTCCCGCAGCCAGAGGCAAAGAAAATGTCGGACCGCCTCGCGGGAATCCAGCAGGGTAGGCTCGGCGAGCTGCTCTGCGAGCGAGCGCAGGACCAGCTCGAGCGCCGACTGAAATCGAATGCTTCGCTTGGTGTGACGGTCGTCATCGAGGGCCTGTGATCGACTCTCGAACAAACCCCTCAGCGAGCCGGCCTTCAGGAGAAGCCGCTCGGCCGCGCGCAGGGCGCGGGGCCCGGGCTCGTGGCTAAAGAGCAGACGAGCGAGTAGCTCGGAGGTTCCGGCTGTCGCTGGATCGAAGGCAGCCGAAGGGGTGAATCCTGTGCGATGGGGCATGGCGTATCCCTTAGAATTGAGTCCATGAAGACGACATCCGATGGCGGTGTACCGGCGGGAACGACCGACGGCATTGGCCCGACGGGTCGGCCCCGGGTCGGGTCCGATTCGCACCTCACCCTGCACTACCGGATCGGCCTGGAAGACCCTCCTGCCGAGGTCTTCAGCACTTTCGGGCACAAGCCCGCGACGCTCCAGCTGGGCATCGGTCAGCTGGCCGAGCCGCTCGAACGATGCCTCTTGGGCTTGTCCGAGGGCGAGACGCGGCGGTTCTCGCTCGCGGCTGAGGAGGCCTTCGGGGTACGCCACCCGCAGCTCGTCCAGCGGCTGTCGCGCAGCGTCTTCGATCAGCATGTCAGCGGCGGTACCGACTACCACCCTGGCGACCTGGTCGAGCTCCCGGCTCCCGGTGGAGGCCGCTACGCCGGGGTGATCAAGACGATCGATGCCGAGTCGGTCCTGTTTGACTTCAACCACCCGCTCGCTGGGCAGGCGATCTGCTTCGAGGTCGAAATTCTGGGGGTTCTCTGAATGGAAGTCGTGCTGGCACAGCCAAGGGGTTTTTGCGCGGGAGTCGATCGTGCGATCGAGATCGTCGAGCGTGCGCTGGAGAGTTTTGGCGGACCGGTTTACGTCCGGCACGAGATCGTGCACAACGATCACGTGGTGAGCCGTCTTCGCGACAAGGGCGCGATCTTCGTCGAATCGCTCGACGAGGTCCCTTCGGGCGCGGTGCTCGTGTTTTCGGCGCATGGGGTGTCCCGGACGGTCCGCGAGCAGGCCGATCAGCGCGGGTTCCGAGTCTTCGATGCCACTTGCCCCTTGGTGACCAAGGTACACGTCGAGGTTGCGCGTGAGCGCCGAGAGGGGCGAGAGGTCATCATGATCGGGCACGCTGGGCACCCTGAGGTCGAGGGGACGATGGGTCAGGCCGACGATGGCATTCACCTGGTCGAAACCGTCGACG
>CAZAVT010000484.1:0-2098 GCA_964488395.1 uncultured Burkholderiaceae bacterium
CACCGCGGCCTCGGCCACGAGCGGATTGGCCACCAGCGCCGACTCGATCTCCATCGTCCCGAGCCGATGCCCTGACACGTTCAGCACGTCATCGATGCGCCCGGTGATGCGGAAGTAACCGCTTTCCTTGTTGCGAACCGCACCGTCGCCCGCCAGATAATAGCCCCGCAGCTCCTCGGGGAAGTAGGCCTTCTTGAACCGCTCTGGATCACCCCAGATCGTACGGATCATTGACGGCCAGGGCTTCTTGATGACGAGCAGACCACCCGCACCGTTCGGGATGTCGTTGCCCGACTCATCGACGATCGCCGCCGCGATACCGGGTAGCGGCAAGGTGCATGATCCAGGCTCGAGCGGCGTCGCCCCCGGCAGCGGCGTGATCATGTGACCGCCGGTTTCGGTCTGCCAGAACGTATCAACGATCGGGCAGCGCCCGCCCCCGACGCTGTTGTGATACCACATCCATGCCTCGGGATTGATCGGCTCGCCCACGGACCCCAGGATCCGCAGACTCGACAGGTCGTATCGCTCAGGATGCGTTGCAGGATCGGCGTTGCTCGCCTTGATGAGCGATCGAATCGCTGTCGGCGCGGTGTAAAAGATGGTTGTCTTATGGCGCTGGATCATCTCCCAGAACCGGCCAGCGTTCGGAAAGGTCGGCACCCCCTCGAAGACGATCTCGGTCGCCCCACAGGACAGCGGACCGTAGGTGATGTAGGTGTGCCCCGTCACCCACCCGATATCGGCCGTGCACCAGAAGATGTCGTCAGGCTTGATGTCAAAGGTCCACTTCATCGTCAGCATCGCGTGCAGCAGATAGCCGCCCGACGAATGCTGCACACCCTTGGGCTTGCCGGTCGAACCCGACGTGTAAAGGATGAAGAGCGGATGCTCGGCCCCCACCCAGACCGGCTCGCAGACATCGCCTTGCCCCGCCTCGACGTCGGCCCAGCTCAAGTCGCGGCCCGCCTGCATCGCGACCGTCGCCCCGGTACGCTGATAAACCACGACTTTCTTCACCGACTCGCAGCCGCCCATGGCAAACGCCTCGTCGACCGCGGGCTTGAGCGGGATGTGCTTGCCGCCACGCACCTGCTCATCGGCGCAGATCACCCAGGCGGCACTCGCGTCCTGAATCCGCTCCTGCAGGCTCTTCGCCGAGAAGCCACCGAACACCACGGAATGGATCAAGCCCAGTCGCGCGCAGGCCTGCATGGCAACGATGCCCTCAACCGACATCGGCATGTAAATCACGACCCGATCGCCCTTCACCGCACCCAGCGACTTGAGACCGTTCGCGAAGCGACACACGCGATGGTAGAGCTCGCGGTAGCTGACCCGACTGACGCTCCCGTCATCCGCCTCGAAGATCAACGCCGTCTTGTGCTCGACGGGAGTGCCCAGATGTCGGTCGAGGCAGTTGTAGGAGACATTGAGCTCGCCGTCCTCAAACCACTTGAAAAAAGGCGCCTGGCTATCGTCGAGCGAGCGCGTGAATGGCTTGTGCCAGATCACCTGCTCGCGGGCGAGCCGGGCCCAGAATCCGGCATGGTCAGCATCGGCCTGCGCGCAAAGCGCCCGATACTGCTCCATGCCCGCAATCGTGGCAGTTCGCACGAGGGCTTGCGGCGGATGGAAAATACGGCTTTCCTGGAGAACCGATTCGATGTGGGCTGACACGGCGGGCTCTCGCTTGTGTTGTTTGAAAGAACCGTGAATTTACCAGCCCGCCGGTCGCCGGAACAATTCCGCTAACATTCGTTCCCGGCTTTACCTGCCCGACGCCCTCCCCCCTCCGGAGCAACCCGTGATCGATGATAAAAGGCCCATGCGCTGGATCCCGCGACTGATCTTTGCCACCCGCTGGCTGCAGTTACCGCTTTACCTTGGACTGATCGTTGCCCAGGTCGTCTATGTCGTGCTGTTTGTCGAGGAGCTCTTTCACCTCGTCGAACTGCTTTGGCACCCGAGTGCGCTCGACGCCTCGATCACGCGACTGGGCCTGACCGAGCGCAGCAAGGAGACGGTGATCATGATCATCGTGCTGTCGCTCATCGATGTCGTCATGATCTCGAACCTCCTGATCATGGTGATCGTC
>CAZAVT010000485.1:0-2091 GCA_964488395.1 uncultured Burkholderiaceae bacterium
TGCCTACGCGAATTACGCCAAGGCAATTGCCCGTTTCGAGAAGCTCGACGATCTCACGGTTCGGGTCCATACCGCATTCCCCTACCCCGCCTTCGAGCTGATGCTGACCCAGGTTTATGTCACGCCGCCCGGTTACTGGAGCAGCGTCGGACGGGAGCGATACGGCCAACGGCCGATCGGAACCGGCCCGTTCAAGCTGGTCGAATGGGTGAAGGACAACCGAGTTGTCATGGAACGCAACACTGATTACTGGGGTCGCGGCCCATCGGGATTTGACCGCTTGATCTGGCGGCCGGTCCCAGACGATATGTCGCGGGTCGCCGGGCTCGTGGCTGGCGAATATGACGTTGCGACCAACGTACCCATCAGCTCGATCAACGAGATCAATGCGACGCGCACGCGCCGTGTCATCGAGGCACCCAGCTATCGGATCTTTCAGCTCATCCTCTCCTCGCTCGACGAGCACCCAAGCCCTCTGCATGACAAACGGGTCCGGCAGGCGATCAATCATGCGATCGACAAGCAGGCCATCATCCGCAATCTGTTCGCGGGCAAGGCCTCGCTGCTCAGCGGTCAGTTGCTGCGACCGGAACAACTCGGCTTTGATCCAACGCTCAAGGATTACGCCTACGACCCGGCTCGGGCACGAGCACTGCTCGCCGAGGCTGGTCATCCGAAGGGCATCGAAATCGTCTTCAAGTTCCCGTCCGGCCGTTACGCACAGGATCGGGAAGTGTCTGAGGCCATCGCGGGTATGCTGGGGCGCGCGGGAATCCGCACCCGCATGGTGTCGCTCGAGCCTGGTGAATTTCTTCGGCAGCTGCGCGCGAGAGAGCTGTGGCCGATGGCCTATCTCGGTCTGGCGCCGCTCGATGATCCGGATTTTCAGATGTCGCAATACCACTCGTCCTGGCGCTACGCCTACATCCGCAACAAGGAACTCGACGAGTTGATCACTGCGGGCGGCCAGGAAACCGACACGACCAAGCGTGAAGCGATTTATCGCAAAATCGGCGCCATGATGCGCGAAGAGGCGCCAGTCGCCTTCCTGTTTCGGGGCTTCGATTTTTATGGAGTCAACAGCAAGCTCGAGGGCTTCGTGCCGCGCGGTGATCAGCGCTTCTTTGTTCACGCACTGACCCTCAAGCCCTGAATCGATCGCTGATCGACCGAGCGCTTCACGGTCGATCGCATCGCCATGCACCGCTACGTCCTTCGCCGCCTTCTCGAGACCTTGCCCGTCTTCGCCGGGATTCTGGTCATCACTTTTCTGCTGACACGGCTGAGCGGTGACCCCACCGACTTGCTTCTGCCGCCCAATGCCACCGATGAGGCACGAGAAGCGTTTCGCGCGCTGCACGGCCTCGATCGGCCGCTCTGGCAGCAGTTCCTGTCGTTCGCATCACTCGCGCTGGTAGGTGACTTCGGCAACTCGCTGCGCTTCGAGCAGCCAGCCATGTCACTGGTGCTCGAACGCCTCCCCGCAACCGCCGAGCTGGCGGGGGCCACGATGGCCATTGCCGTCTTGCTGGGCATCCCCGCCGGGGTCCTGGCGGCGAGCCGACGCGGGCAAGCGAGTGATCTCGCGATCCGCGCCCTGACGCTTCTGGGGCAGGCGGTTCCCTCGTTTGTCCTGGGCGTGATCGGCATCATGATCTTCGCGGTCTGGCTGCGTTGGCTGCCCACTGGTGGACATGGCAGCCTTGCACATCTGGTCCTCCCAGCGCTGACCCTGGCGCTACACCTCCTGGCGCTGATCGCACGCGTCACCCGCTCGTGCATGCTGGATGTGCTCAAACAGGACTACGTGCGCACCGCGCGAGCCAAAGGTGTTGTCGAGCGCACGGTCATCTGGCTGCATGCCTTACGAAACGCCTTCATTCCAGTCCTGACGGTGATCGGGCTGCAAGTCGGACTGCTCCTTGGCGGCGTGGTGGTGACCGAGACCATTTTTTCATGGCCGGGCGTGGGACGTCTCGCCATCCAGGCGATCTACTCGCGAGACTTTCCTGTGGTCCAGGCAGTCGTCTTCGTCTTCGCAACGATCTTCGTTCTCGTGAACCTGATCGTCGACCTGCTTTACGCGATCCT
>CAZAVT010000486.1:0-1833 GCA_964488395.1 uncultured Burkholderiaceae bacterium
ATCCTTGAGCACAACGGCGCACGCTGCGGCCTGATCACCAACGAGGGATTCCGGGACGTGCTGCATATCGCTCGGCACAAGCGGCCGATGAATTTCAGCCTGCAGCTCGATCTGCCCTGGCAGAAGCACGAACTGGTTCAGCGCCGGCATCGGCTGACTGTCGCGGGACGGATCGGCGCACCGGATGGGCGGGTCCTGCAGCCACTCGACGAGCAGGCGCTGCGCGCTGCCGCGCGGCAGCTTCGTGACGACGGCGTCGAGGCGATCGCCGTGTGCTTTTTGTTCTCCTTTCTCAACCCGGTCCATGAGCGGCGTGCGGCCGAGATCATTGCGGAAGAGGCACCGGGACTCTATGTGTCGCTGAGTCACGAGGTGATACCGCTCTACCGAGAGTACGAGCGGTTTTCAACCACTTGCCTCAACGCCTACGTCGGACCGCGTACCGCCCGCTATCTCGATCGATTCGAGCAGTCGCTCAGGGACATCGGCTTGGGCTCGGGCCTGCACCTGATGCAGTCGAGCGGCGGTGCGGCCACGCTCGACGCAGCAACCCGGCGTCCGGTCACGCTGCTGATGTCAGGTCCGGCCGGAGGCCTGTTGGGCGGGATCTGGGTGGGTCAAACCGCCGGCCATCCCAGTGTGATCACGCTCGACGTCGGTGGGACCTCGGCCGACATCGGTGTCGCACCCGGCGGCGAGGTGCGGTTCCGCCACCTGCTCGACACCCGCATCGGTGACTATCACGCGATGGTTCCGATGGTCGAAGTCGACACGATCGGCGCTGGCGGCGGGTCGATCGCGAGCATCGACTCGGGGGGCCAGTTCCAGGTCGGGCCACGCAGTGCGGGTGCCGATCCTGGACCCTGCTGCTACGGCAAGGGCGGCACGGAGCCTGCGGCGACCGACTGCCAGCTGATCCTGGGCCGTATCGCCGAAGGTGGACTGCTCGGCGGGCGCATGCCTCTGCGCCGTGATCTGGCCGAAGCTGCGGTCAGCCGCATCCTCGCCGAGCCGCTAGGCATCAGCCCCGAAGAAGCCGCCCTGTCAGCGCTGCGTATCCTGACTCATAACATGGTGCTCGCGATCGAACTGAACAGTGTGCGCAAAGGCTATGATCCGCGAGACTTTGCGCTGGTCGCATTTGGCGGCGCCGGGCCGCTCTTTGCCTGCGACATCGCCCGCGAGCTGTCGATCCCGAAGGTGCTGGTGCCGCCGGCGCCAGGGCTCACCTCGGCGCTCGGCCTGCTCACCTGCGATATCAGTTATGACCACAGCGTCACGCAGATTCAATCATTGTCACAGGCTGACCAGCGGCGGCTCGAGCAGGCGATCCTCGAGCTAGAAGCGCACGCGCTCGAGCAACTCGCGCGCGATGGCGTGCCCACCGAGCGGATCGAGCTCAGGCGCTACGCCGACTGTCGCTACCAGGGGCAGGGCTACGAACTGCGTGCACGCGGTCCGTCGGGGCCGGTCAATTCAGCTTTCGTCGCTGCGCTGACCGCTTCGTTCCATGAAGAACATCAGCGCGAGTACGGACGCCATTTTCCGGACAAGGACGTCGAGCTCGTCAATCTTCGTGTCGTCGGCGTCGGACGTATCCCACGGATCGAGCCAGCGGCGCTCGGGCGAGCCGTGCAACCGGGTGAGCGCCCGCCCGCAGCCCTCCGAGCCGTCGATCTGGGGCGGGCGGCCCTCGACCACGTGGGCCTCGCACCAGTCGCCCAGCCGCTGGAGGATGGACGCTTCGAGCCGCTCGCGCCGGCGCAGAACGTACACGCGCCAGTCGTCGTCGATGGTGCCGAACGCCGCGACGTCGGCCCGCTCCATGTTCTG
>CAZAVT010000486.1:1843-2072 GCA_964488395.1 uncultured Burkholderiaceae bacterium
CACGCCCGATCAGTCGGCGTTGACCGGTCGACGCAAGGTGCATTTCGAGATCGGCGGGCGAGCGACAGCGCTCGAGTCGCCGGTCTGGCGGCGCGATCGACTCAAAGCCGGCAACCGGATCGCCGGACCCGCGATCATCGAGCAGATGGATTCGACGACCGTCCTCACCCCGGACAGTTCCGCCGAAGTCGACCGGGCGGGCAATCTGGTCATCAGCATGCAGCAGGAG
>CAZAVT010000487.1:0-2071 GCA_964488395.1 uncultured Burkholderiaceae bacterium
CACAGTCGATCTCGCGAATGGTCGTATCCGATATCAAGGGCCGATGTTCGACGGTCCAGTTGACCGGTGGGTCAAGCTTCTCGGGCGTCTCAAACGCCTGCGTGCCCAGGCCGGGATGCATGCCGTACTGCAGCACCATGCTGCGTGCGATCGCGGTCACTTTGAGCAAATCGTCGGCCGCGCCAGTCGATATGTCCCCCAGGCAAAGGCTTTCTGCGGCGCGCCCACCCAGCAGAACGGCCATCTTGTCCATCAACTCGCCACGAGTCATCAGGAATCGATCCTCGATGGGGCGCTGGATCGTGTACCCGAGCGACCCAACGCCCCGGGGAATGATTGATACCTTGTGGACGGTTTCACCGGGCAGCAATTGCAAGGCCACCAGCGCGTGACCCATTTCGTGATAAGCGACCGTGCGCCGCTCCCGCGGGTTCAGAAGCCGATTGCGCTTCTCAAGCCCCGCGACGATCCGCTCCAGTGCGCCAGTGAAATCATCGAGGTCAACCTGCTCGTGTTCGCGCCGGGTTGCAAGGAGCGCCGCCTCATTGACCAGATTGGCGAGGTCGGCCCCGCTGAACCCGGGCGTGAGGCCGGCCAGTTCGTCCAGACCGACCCGGGGGTCGATTCGAATCCGTCTGACATGGACCTGCAGAATCTGCACACGCCCACGGCGATCGGGGCGATCCACCAGCACCTGCCGATCGAATCGCCCAGCCCGCAGCAGCGCTGGATCAAGGATCTCCGGCCGATTGGTTGCCGCGAGCAGAACGACCCCTGCGCCCGGATCAAAGCCATCGAGTTCGGCGAGTAACTGGTTCAGCGTCTGCTCCTTTTCGTCATGCCCCCCAAAGCCATAGGCCCCACGTGCCCTCCCCAGGGCATCGATCTCATCGATGAAGATGATCGATGGTGCTTTGAGGCGCGCCTGTTCGAACAGATCGCGCACCCTGGCCGCACCGACCCCGACGAACAGTTCGACAAACTCCGACCCATTGATCGAGAAAAATGGCACGCTCGCCTCGCCGGCCACCGCTCGTGCAAGCAGCGTCTTGCCCGTACCGGGAGGTCCAACGAGAAGAATGCCGCGAGGCACGCGCGCACCCAACCTGCCTTGGCGGGCAGGATCGCGAAGGAAGTCAACCACTTCGCGCAATTCATCCTTCGCCTCATCCACTCCAGCGACGTCCTCGAAACTGACCTTGATGCCCGTCTCGACATAGACCCTCGCGCGGCTGCGTCCAACCGCCATCCAGGATTGGCCGGCGCCGCCAGGGCCCATCACCCCAGCCCGTCGAAGGAACAGACCCCAGAGCATGAAAAAGAGCAAGGTCGGGACGGTCCAGGCGAGCAACTGCTGAAACCATCCATCCTCGGCTCTGGCGCGCACTCTTACGTCTGTGGCACCTTCGAGCTCACGGGTGAAGCCAGGTTCGACCCTGCGAGACGTGAACCGTCTCTGCCCGGTCTCGAGAGGCCTGCGCAGCACCCCCTGCATCGTCGTACGACCGACCTCAAGCTCAGCCACGTTGTCGGCCTTTAGTTGAGCAAGAAAGTCGCTGTAATCGATCTCGACCGTCGTTGGGGTCCGCCGCCATGCATCCCCCAAAATCAGCGTGACGAGGAGCACGACAAGCCAGACCAGGGTCAGCCATTGAAGCGTTTTTCCGCGCATACGCGCCGTCCATTCATCGCTCCGATTGTCGGGTGGCACGCCGGACTTGAGTTGACTGCGGGCAAGCTTGGGATGGGGCGAGATAGTCTTGCCTTGACCGGAGGACCGACATGATTCGCTTGCAACCCCTCTCATGGCGCGTGCTTCGTGATCGCTACCTCGCGGCGCAGGAGCAGGGCATCGAGGATGTGCAGGCACGGGTGGCGAAGGCCATCGCGTCCGTCGAGACCCCTGGCAAGCGCCGCTATTGGGAACAACAATTTCTCGCCGCGATGGAGCGGGGTCTCATCCCAGGGGGCCGAATCAATGCGTCCGCGGGATTGCTCCCTCCTGGCAACCTCGTCAATTGCTTTGTCCAGCCCCTTCGCCACGGAGCGGGCCGCCATGGCCCCATTCGCC
>CAZAVT010000488.1:0-2061 GCA_964488395.1 uncultured Burkholderiaceae bacterium
CCGATCAACCGCCCCCGCAATTCCCTCTTGTCGGTGAGCGTCACATAAATCTCGTCCGCGCCCTCGACCACGTGGTGATTGGTGAGTAGGAAGCCGTCCTGGCTGATGATGAAACCCGAGCCTACGCCACGCGGCGTCTCTTCGCCGGGAGCCCCCCGCCCTCGAGGGCCAGGTTGCTGGGGCGGTCGCTGGCCGGGCGGGAAGAACCTCCTGAAGAATTCGTAGAACGGGTCATTTTCATCCAGCCCCTCAGGGGCTTGTGGCCGGGCGCCTGGAGCGCTGTCCTTGACCCGCTCGGTGGTGCGGATGTTGACGACGGCGGGCCCCGAACGCTCGGCCAGATCGGCAAAGTCGGGCAGCTGGCGAGCTTGCGCCTGTGAGGAGGGTACGGTGCCGGGCAGCAATCCAAGCCCAGCAAGCGGGGTCAGTGCAATGAGAGCAGACAGAAGCAGGCGTTTCATGGTGATCCTCGGCAGACAGCGCTTCACGCATTGTCCTGATATGAGGGCGAACGCTCGCGCAATCAAGCGCGGTCCGCGGGGTCATTGGGGCTCGGACTCGACCCCGCGCTCGACCCAGGTCAGCCAGCGCTGAAGACGGACCCAAGCGTCTGCTCCGACCCGGTCTCGGTCCACGAAGAGATCACCCATCCAACCATCGCCACGGCGGATCCGCACCCAGACGGCGGCCTCACCACGATGCCATCGGACCAGCCTGACTGGCACGGCCGCCGGGTCATCGATCGATGGGTCAAGGTGGTGGCTCCACAAAGGCTGGCCGGTCGGATCGACTCGTAGTGAGCCCCTGACCAGGGGCTCACGCTTGAAGAGAAGCCAGAGCAGGACTGGAAGCCCGCTCAGGAGAAGCAGCGCCGTGTCGACCCAGCGATCCCCCAGCAACCACGCGCCGTACGCCAATCCCGCGAAACCGAACAGACTTGCCGCGAGCCGCCAGACTGGGGCCCGCCGGTAACTGTCGACCGGAATCGTGAACTCCATCGCGCCTCAGACGCGACGAATGATCAGCGTGCCGTTGGTGCCACCGAACCCGAAGGAGTTCTTCATCGCCACATCGATCCGCATCGACCGGGCGGTGTTGGCGCAGTAGTCAAGATCGCAATCAGGATCCTGATGGACGAGATTGATGGTCGGCGGTGAGATTTGATGGTGTAGCGCGAGCACCGTGAAAACCGTCTCGATGCCACCCGCCCCCCCCAGGGCGTGCCCGGTCATCGATTTGGTCGAATTGACGACGAGGGCCCGCGCAGCCGCCTCGCCGAGTGCCGCCTTGATCGCCTCAGTCTCATTGCGATCGCCGAGCGGCGTCGACGTCCCGTGTGCATTGACATAATGGACCTGGTCGGCATTGAGACGCGCGTCTCGCAGCGCCGATTGCATGCAACGCGTCGGCCCGTTCCGATCGGGTGCCGTAATGTGGTGCGCGTCCGCACTCATGCCAAAACCAGCGATCTCGCCATAGATCCGCGCACCCCGGCGCCGAGCATGCTCGTACTCCTCGAGCATCAGCACACCAGCGCCCTCACCCAGGACGAACCCATCCCGGTCCTTATCCCAGGGACGGCTGGCGGTCTGGGGATCGTCATTGCGAGTCGACAACGCACGCGCCGCACAGAACCCCCCCAGGCCGAGCGGGGAGATAGTCGATTCCGCACCGCCTGCGACGACCGCGTCAGCATCGCCGTAGCGAATCATGCGCGCCGCATCCCCGATACAGTGCAGTCCGGTCGTGCAGGCACTGACCACCGCATAATTTGGACCGCGCAAGCCAAACATGATCGACAACTGTCCGGAGATCATGTTGACGATCGAACCTGGCACAAAGAATGGCGAGACCCGCCGGACACCCCGGTTGGTCAATTCGCCATGTGTGTCCTCGATCATCGGCAAACCGCCGATGCCAGAGCCAATCACCACCCCAACCCGGTCAGCGTTCGCCTCTGTGATCTCGAGGCCGCTGTCGCGTAGCGCCTGTGCACCCGCAGCAATTCCGTAGTGGATGAAAGTATCGAAGGGTCTGGCTTCTTTGGCCGTCATGTAGGCG
>CAZAVT010000489.1:0-1741 GCA_964488395.1 uncultured Burkholderiaceae bacterium
AGCATCGAGATCAGGTCGTCAGCGGGCGCGTTGCGCTGCTGACGCTCCTTCCAGACGCCGTCGAAATAAGCCCAGCAGTTCCACAGTTCCTTGAAGCCTTCTTCGGGCGTTGCAAAGAACTCCGGGTTGCCGATGTTCTGCGTGGCATCGGACCAATAGATGAGTTTGTGCCGATCCTCCTGGGGGACCCCGAGAATGGTCGCGAGCATCTGCCCGGTAAGCTCCACGGAGACATGGCGTACCCAGTTGAACGTCTCGTTACGCGGCAAGCCGTCGAGGATCTCACCCGCCCGTTGCCTGATCAGTCCTTCGAGGTCGGCCAGATGGCGCGGCGTGAACATGGGAGCGACGACCTTGCGCTGCAAATCGTGCTTTGGTTGGTCCTCCATGATGAACATCGGCAGATGAAACATGGGGTCGGGGTTCGGATCCGCACGACCACCGAGCTGAATGCCGCCACGGCGCGAATCGGAGGAAAAGATCTGGTGGCTTGAATCCACCTGCATGATGTCGTTGAACCGCGTAACCGACCAGTAAGGCCCGAACTGGCTGTTGGCACAGTAGTGGACCGGCGCCTCGGCGCGCAGGCGCTCGAACCAGGACAACGCGGTATTCGCCTCGAACAGGAGCGGGTGGCCTGGGTTCATCTCCTCGAGCGGGACCGAATAGGGATCCACGAGCGGGTCCATCGCCCATTCAGCCAGCATTTCTGCGTTCGAGCGGCGGTAAAGCTCGCGCTGCGCAATCTCGGTATCGGCTTCGCTCATGACATTCTCCTTCAGACTGAAACAGGGGGCGCAGTTGGAGCCCGCGTTGGGGGCACCAAACTCAGCGCGCATGACTTCATGTTAGACGGCGGCGGGCATGGGCGCCGTGAGCAGATGCACGCACCCGCGATGGCGTCGGCCGCGATCGTATCGGGCGCGATCGCATCACGCCCGATACGATTGCGCTCTTACGAAAGCAGATATCCAATCACCAGCGCGACGAAGATCACGACCCAGATCAGCCACTGGCTCGCGGGTTCATAGCGGGACGCATCGGGCTTCGGAGCCTTTTGCTGATCTGGACTCGGTTTCGGGTCGCTCATGAACGTGTCCTGTAAGCGCTGGGTCAATGCCAGCCACGTTGCGAAAACCATTCGGCGCAGTGACGCGCGGCAAGGGCGCTCTGCTCGGGCTGACCCGCGTAATAGTGGGTAGCTCCCGCAATATCGATGCGCTTTTTGTCCGAATGGCCGATCGCCTCGAACAGCCGCGCAGTGTGGCTGGGCGTGCAGGCGTTGTCAGCCGTATTTCCGATCACGAGTACCGGGCAGCGGACGTTCGCTCCGTTCTTCTGGCCGTGCGCGCGGGATTCGTCGAAGCTCCACTGCGACAGCCAGCTGCGCAGCGTGCAGAACCGCGCCAACCCGACCGGTCCCATGTTTACCACCCGAGGATCACCGAGATAGCAGGTGCCAGGCACGCGATCGTTGGGGTCGACCATCGGATCGAGCCAGCGCGGGTCTGCCATGGTGCCGTGAACCACGAAACCCTCCTCCGCGCCGGGCCCGTCTGCGGCAATCCGAGCCGCAAGCCGTTCCTTCGCCCAGTTGGTGATGCGCCGGTTGCGCGCGATCTGCGCCGCGCGAAAGTGTTCGATAAAGTCCGCTGAGTAGGGTGGCTGCGCCGGATTACGCGGGTTGTACAAATCGAGCGCGGGGTCTCTGCGATCCGGGTTGTGTTCGTCGAGAATGGAG
>CAZAVT010000489.1:1751-2061 GCA_964488395.1 uncultured Burkholderiaceae bacterium
AGGGGTCCATCCATTCCGTCAGCGTGACCGAGCGGCTGACATGGGCCGCCATGAGCACGATACCCTGCGCCGGCAGCAGCCCCGCGCCCTTGAGGTCTACCGGGTCGCCGGCCGGGGTTGTCTCCAGCGTCGGCATCTGCGCCTGCTCCTGATAGAAGAGCGCGAGCGATCCGCCGCCCGACCAGCCGCCCAGAATCACGTTCTCGTAGCCAAACCGGTCGCGCGCATCGCGGATACCCGCGCCCAGGTCGAGCAGGCACTTTTCCATGATCAGCGCACTGTCATTCCCGCGGTAGCGCGGGTTGACGTA
>CAZAVT010000490.1:0-480 GCA_964488395.1 uncultured Burkholderiaceae bacterium
TCTTCCATGTTGGACTTCATGTCGACCCGCGCGGGCGGTGCCACCTTGTGGCTTTCGGTCATCACCGGGCCTGGGTTGTTACGCAGCCACTCGATACACTGACGGACGATGCGGTTGCTCTGGCGCATCTCCTCGACCCTGACCAGATAGCGATCGTAGGAGTCGCCATTGCGGCCCACCGGGATATCGAAGTCGAGGAGGTCGTAGACCTCGTAGAGCTGCTTCTTGCGCAGATCCCACTCGACGCCTGAACCGCGCAGCATCGGGCCGGTGAAACCCAGCGCCTTGGCGCGATCCGGATCGACCACACCAATGCCGACCAGCCGCTGCTTCCAGATCCGGTTGTCGGTGAGTAGCGTCTCGTACTCGTCGACGTAGCCCGGAAACCGATTGGTGAAATCTTCGATGAAATCGAGCAGTGACCCTTCGCGATTGCGATTGAGCTCGCGCATCGCGGCTTCGTTCCTGATCTTGGAGGCC
>CAZAVT010000490.1:490-2035 GCA_964488395.1 uncultured Burkholderiaceae bacterium
GGGTGTCGGGCAGATCGCGATAGACCCCCCCCGGACGATAGTAGGCGGCGTGCATGCGCGCGCCCGACACCGCCTCATAGCAATCCATCAGGTCTTCGCGCTCGCGAAACGCATAGAGGAACACCGCCATCGCCCCTACATCGAGCCCATGCGCACCGATCCAGAGGAGGTGGTTCAGGATGCGGGTGATCTCGTCAAACATCACCCGAATGTACTGGGCTCGCAGCGGCACTTCGATGCCGAGCAGCTTCTCGATGGCGAGCACGTAGGCGTGCTCGTTGCACATCATCGACACATAGTCCAGCCGGTCCATGTACGGGACACTCTGGAGATAGGTGCGGCTCTCTGCGAGCTTCTCGGTCGCCCGATGCAGGAGCCCGATATGCGGATCGGCCCGCTGGACGACTTCGCCGTCGAGCTCGAGCACGAGCCGCAACACGCCGTGGGCTGCCGGGTGCTGGGGCCCGAAGTTGAGGGTGTAGTTGCGGATTTCGGCCATGGTCAGTGTGCTCGGCTCCGGTCCTCGTGCTCAGCGGCCCTGCGCATAGCCACCCTCTCGAATCACCCGAGGGACGATCTCGCGAGGCTCGATGGAGACCGGCTGATAAATCACTCGACGCTGCTCCGGGTCATAACGCATCTCGACATGGCCAGACACCGGGAAGTCCTTGCGGAAGGGGTGTCCGACAAAGCCGTAGTCGGTGAGGAGTCGGCGCAGATCGGGATGCCCCTCGAAGGCGATGCCGAACAGGTCGAACGCCTCACGCTCGAACCAACCGACCGCCGGCCAGATGTCGATCAACGAAGCCAGAACCGGCATCTCATCGTCATCGCAGAACACGCGCAGCCTCAGACGGCAGTTGTGGGTGAGCGAGAGCAGGTGCACAACGGCTGCGAAGCGCGGGCCATCATGACGGCCATCGCCGTAGCTGCTGTAGTCCATGCCGCAGAGGTCAATGAGGGTTTCGAAACGCAGCGCCGGCTGGTCACGCAAGGCCGTGCAGATCTCGAGGTAGTCACGGGCTGCGATCCGGATCGTCACTTCGCCCAGCCGATCCGACAGCTCAAGCAGCCGGTCACCGAATGCTTCCTGAAGGGCAGCCCTGAGCTTTTCGAGACGGGTCATCAGACGGTCTTATGTTCGAGTCGTTAACGGGATGAAGTGGCGTCGGTCATCGGGCGATCGTGTACGTGCGCCGGATCTTGCTCTGCAACTGCAGGATGCCGTACATCAAGGCCTCCGCCGTCGGAGGGCAGCCAGGCACATACACATCGACCGGAACGATCCGGTCACAACCGCGCACGACAGAGTAAGAGTAGTGGTAATAGCCGCCGCCGTTGGCGCAGGAGCCCATCGAGATCACCCAGCGCGGCTCGGCCATCTGATCGTAGACCTTGCGCAAGGCAGGCGCCATCTTGTTGCAAAGGGTGCCCGCCACGATCATCACGTCGGACTGGCGAGGGCTAGGACGGAAAATCACGCCGAAGCGATCGAGGTCGTAGCGCGATGCACCGGCATGCATCATCTCGACGGCACAGCAAGCG
>CAZAVT010000491.1:0-1478 GCA_964488395.1 uncultured Burkholderiaceae bacterium
CCTATTCGGTGGTGGTGGCCGAGCATCACTATGACCTCGACAAGGAATGCCGGGTCGCGGCGCAACTGCTCGAGCATGGGGTCGACGCGTTCATGTTCGTGGGTCTGGACCACGCCCCGGAACTGTTTGCACTTCTCGAGGAGCACCAACGGCCCTACGTGCTCGCCTGGGGGGCCGATCCGCGCTCGCCTCATCCGAATATTGGCTTCGACAATGCCGCAGCAACCTATGCACTCGCCCGCCACCTGATGGGTCTGGGGCATCGCCGCTTTGGTCTGCTGAGCGCGCCGCCGCAGCATAACGACCGGGCACGCGCCCGCGGCGCGGGACTGCGCCGTGCCTTGAAGGAGGCGGGCCTCGCGCTCGATCCTCGCCACGTCCGTCAGGCGCCGATCTCCCTGCGAGCGGCGGAGGCGGCGATGAGTGAGCTGCTGATGCTGCCCGACCGGCCAACGGCTGTGCTGGGGACCAACGACGTGTTCGGCGTTGGCGCGCTGCTCGCCTGCCGGCGACTGGGAGTGCGCGTACCGGATGATATTTCGATCACGGGCGTCGACAACACCGAACTCGGCGAGACGCAGCAGCCAGGGCTCACGAGCGTGGCCACACCCATTGTCGAGGTGGGCAGTGCAGCCGCCGAACACCTGATTGCGCGTTTGGAAGGTCGGGTCTGGGAACGCTGCCTGAGTCTGCCGGTGCAGATTGTGTTCAGGGCCAGCACCGGCCCCGCGCCGCGCCGCCCACGCGTCTTGCGCTGAACGCGGTCGATCAGCGCACCGCCTGGCTCGTTAGGACTGAGCCGCCCGGTTGAGGCAGGTCGTTGGCGGCTCCCAGCGCGGCCATGTGCTGCCGCGCGATGATCACCTTCTGCACTTCGCTCGCGCCTTCATAGATTCGTAGCGCCCGGATGTCGCGATAGAGCTCTTCAACGACGACGCCGCTCATCACACCGAGTCCGCCGAAGATCTGCACGGCCTCGTCGATCACCCGTTGCGCGGCCTCCGTCGCGCAGAGCTTGGCCATCGATGACTCGCGGGTCACCCGCCGGCCCAGCACGTCGCGGGTCCAGGCCGAGCGATAGACCAGCAGCGCACTCTGGTCGACCGCGCAGCACATATCGGCGATCTTGCCCTGGATCATCTGGTGCTCGATCAGGGGTCGACCCATCGCGATCCGGGTGGCGGCCCGCCGGCTGGCCTCATCGAGCGCTCGCCGGGCAAAGCCCAGCGCGGCGGCGGCCACTGTGGTGCGAAATACATCGAGCGTGGCCATTGCGATGGCAAAACCCTGACCCGGAGCGCCCACCAGGTCCTCACGACCGACCCGGCACCCCTCGAAACGCAGTCGGGCGATCGGATGGGGCGACATCATGTCCAGCCGTTCGGCGATGATGAGTCCCGGGCGGTCGGCCTCGACCACGAAGGCCGACAGGCCTTTAGCGCCGGGCGCCTCGCCCGTGCGGGCGAACACGACGTAGT
>CAZAVT010000491.1:1488-2017 GCA_964488395.1 uncultured Burkholderiaceae bacterium
TCGGCGCTGGGGGTCGCGGTGGTCGAGATTGCCGAGACATCCGAGCCGGCCTCGGGCTCGGAGAGCGCGAAGGCTGCGATCGACTGGCCGCGACGCACCCGGGGCAGGTAGCGCGCGCGTTGCTCATCACTGCCGAACAGAGTGATCGGACCACTCCCAAGCCCCTGCATCGCAAACATGAATTCGGCTAGCGCTGAGCGCCGAGCGAGGATTTCTCGAACGAGGCAGATCGACCGCACGTCGAAGGCCTGGCCGCCACCGGTCGGCGCGCAGGCCTCGAGCAATCCACTTGCACCGAGCGCACCGATCAGCTGCCGGCAGCGCTCGTCGAGCTGCGCCCCCCGGTAGGTGGTGGAACCGAGCAGCGGTTCGAGCGTCGTCTGCGCCCACGCCTCGACCCGAGCCGCGTGCTCATCGACTATGTCGAGGTGCTGACCGGGCGTCACCTGAGCGCTACCGGAGTCAGGGCGGGCATGCCGTACTAGCCGGACACCGCGGCGTGGCCGAAGCGCGCCGTCGACATCTTCGA
>CAZAVT010000492.1:0-423 GCA_964488395.1 uncultured Burkholderiaceae bacterium
GCGGTCGCTCGTTGCCGCGCGGCGGGCACTCGTGGCCTTGCCCGGTGGCGGCGGTAGTCCCGTAGCTGCTGGTCTCGCGTTGGCGGCAAGGCTGGTCAGCGCCCTGGTACGCAGCGGCGATGAGGTCCAAGTGGTCGTGTTGACCGACGGGCGGGCGAATCTGACCCGCGATGGACGCCCTGGACGGGCCGAGGCTGCCGAGGAGGCCCTCCAGATGGCGCGGTCTCTGGGGGAGTTGGCCAGTCGCTGCACGCTCATCGACACTTCGGTGCGCCCCGAGCCTGCCGCTCGGGCCCTCGCGCAGGCCCTGCAGGGGCGCTATTGCCCGATGCCCTTCGCCCAGGCGCAGTCGATACGAGCGGCGATTGGCTAGCAGGTCGGTCGGACCCAGCTGACGACGGCAAGCCCGAGAGCCCGCCCCGC
>CAZAVT010000492.1:433-1995 GCA_964488395.1 uncultured Burkholderiaceae bacterium
GGTGGCTGTGACTCGGGCAGCAGGTGCCCCCCAAGGCTGCGTTCGATCGGTGCGTTGGGCAGCCATCGCGTGAGTTCCTGCTCCAGCCGGCGGGCCGAGATCCAGGGGTCATCGGGCGCGATCAGAAACGTCGCCGGCACGCGCAGGCCAGGCAGGCGCCGGAGCAATCCGGGCAGGTCGGTCGCCGCCATGAAATCGATTGCGCCTCGGAGGTGTCGGGGCTGCGCGAGCAGGCGCCGATAGCCTTCGCGCTGCGTGTTCTCGATGGTGGAGCCCGTCGAGTCGAGCAGCCGATCGGTGAGTCCTGTGCGTCGCGTCAGCATCGTGGCGGTGAGTACGCTGGGAGTCGAGGCGACCATTGGTGCGAGCGCCGGACCAAGGAGCAGCGTGTAGAGCAGGGGCGGTGGTACGAGCGAGGGTGCGATGCCGAGGATCTGGTCAACCTGGAGGCACGGGGCGCCGTCGCGGGCTGAATCGGCCAGCGCAAGGGCCAAGGCGACCGCAGCACCGGCCGAGTGTCCTGCGATCAGCTTGACCCGGCGCAAGCCCAGGGCACCGAGCAGATCAGCGACATCGCCCGCCATTTCGTCGAGCCCGTGACGGCGATGGCGCTCACAACGGCTGTCGCCGTGACCCGGCAGGTCGGGCGCGAGCACACTCATCGATGCGCCGAGGGCGGCGATCACGGGCTGCCAGCAATGACTCGAGCCTGCTGTGCCGTGCAGGAGCAACACATCGAGGCCATCGGCGTCAGGGCTCAGACCTGCCCGGATGCCGCTCCAGTGGATCTCGGGACGCTCCAGGGCGAACCGGTCCGGCCCGGCCCCAGCCGGCGGCAGGTTGACGGGCTCACTCAAAGTGTCTAAGGTGACTGTCACAATAGATGACAAGTGTACTTGACACTCGGGCCTTCGGGCGGCTCTCGTGTCGGGGCGCTGCCGGGGCCCGATGATGACCCTTCTCCCCCGCATTGAAACCGCCCTGCAGGCGTGCGTCGCGCAGGCCGCCCCGGGTGGGCCGCCCCGGCTTCATCAGGCCATCCGCCATGCGGTTTTTCCAGGCGGAGCGCGGATCCGGCCGCAGCTGTGCCTCGCGGTGGCGCTGGCCTGTGGCGATGACGCGCCCGCTCTGGCCGACGGCCTGGCCGTGGGTCTGGAATTGATGCATTGCGCGTCGCTGGTTCACGACGATCTCCCCTGCTTTGACAATGCGGACCTGCGGCGTGGCCGCCCCTCGGTCCACAAGGCCTGGGGCGAGCGGCTCGCGGTGCTGGCTGGTGACGCCTTGATCGTCATGGCCTTTCGGGCGGTCTCGCGTTCGGCCGGAGCGCGGGCCGAGCGACTCCCCGAGGTGCTCCGCTGGCTCGATGAAAGCGTTGGGCCTCCGGCAGGCATCGTCGCGGGACAGGCTTGGGAGTGCGAGCCCAGTGCCGACCTCGCCGAATACCAGCGAGCAAAGACCGGTTCGCTCTTTTCCGCCGCGACGGCCGGGGGCGCTGCCGCAGCCGGTGCCGATGGCGCTCCTTGGTTTGCGCTGGGAGCCCACCTCGGACACGCCTATCA
>CAZAVT010000493.1:0-1968 GCA_964488395.1 uncultured Burkholderiaceae bacterium
CAAGTCCTTCGGCGTGACGCCGGTGATCCGTGAGCTTTCGCTTGAGATCGCCGAGGGCGAGTTTGTCGCGGTGGTGGGTCCATCCGGCGGCGGCAAGTCCACTTTGCTGCGCATCCTGGCCGGGCTCGAGGTGCCCGACTCGGGTGATGTCATGATCGATGGCAAGCGTGTCAACGACTGGGCGCCCAAGACACGCGACATCGCGATGGTGTTCCCGCCTTCCGCGCTCTATCCGCCGATGACCGTGCGCGAGAATCTCGGCTTCTCGCTCCGGCTGCGGCGTGTCGACAAGCACGCGATCGAACAGAAGGTCATCGAAGTCGCGACGATGCTGGGCCTTGGCGAGCTGCTCGATCGGCTGCCCGCCCAGTTGTCAGGTGGTCAAAGGCAGCGGGTGGCGATGGGTCGGGCCATCGTTCGCAGCCCGCGGGTCTTCCTGTTCGACGAACCGCTCTCCAACCTCGATGCGCGGTTGCGGCTCAGCATGCGCACCGAGATCAAGGCGCTGCATCGCCGGCTCGGCGTCACATCGCTCTATGTCACCCACGATCAGGCCGAGGCGATGTCGATGGCCGATCGTATCGTGGTGATGCAGTCGGGCGTCATCGAGCAGGCTGACACGCCGACCGATATCTACCGGTCGCCACGCAGCGTGTTCGTAGCGGGCTTCGTGGGGGCTCCTTCGATGAATCTCCTGGCCGCGCGTCGTCTCGGCGACGGTGTGGTGCTCGAGGCGACGGGTACCCGGCTGGGCATTGCGCCCCCTGGGGTTTCGAAGGAGCCGCTGCTGGTCGGTATCCGGCCAGAGCACTTCCACCTGGCCGATGTCCAGGAGGCCGGCGGCATTGCCGCCGACATCGAGTTTCTCGAGCCACTGGGCGCTGACACGCTGTTGGTGGCCCGGGCGGCGGGACAGCGCGTCGATGTGCTGGTTCGAGAGGGGACCGCAGTACCGGTCGATCGCCGGGTGCGCCTGATCGCGCGTCCCGGGCGTGTTCACTTGTTCGAGCAGTCGTCGGGTCGCTCGCTGGGCGTGTTGTCGCCAGAGCCGCTCGAGGTTACCAGCCCTGATTCCATCCAGCCCTGAACAACATCAAGGAGACCGTCATGTCGATTCGAGGATCTCGCGCGATTGCCTTGCTGGCCGCCGGTCTGCTTGGCACCTCGCTCGCGCTGGCGCAGACCACCGTGACCTTCCGCTTTCACGATGTCGAGACGACGCAGATGCGTCAGGCGCTGGACGAATTCGAAAAGCAGAACCCGGGCATCAAGGTCAACATGCAGCGTGGCAACTGGGCTGACGCCCGGCAACAATACCTGCGCGAGGCTGCCGTAGGCTCTGCGCCGGACGTGGTTCAGATCGTCTACGTCTGGGCTCGACCCTTCGCGGCGGCGAAGGCGATCCGCCCGCTCGATGACCTGATTGCCAAGGGTGGGCTCGGCGCGAGGGGTTGGGAGGATTTCATTGCCCGCGATCTAGCGGCCGGCCCCGACGGCAAGACCTATGCGGTTCCCTTTGCGACGGACACCTTTGCGCTGATGTACAACAGCGAGATGCTCGCTGCGGCCGGCATCAAGTCGCCGCCCAGGACCTGGACTGAGCTCTTCGAGATGAGCCGGACCATCCGGGAGCGCACCGGCAAGCTCGGTTTCGCCTTCCCGTCTGGCAGTTGTGGCACCCCTGCGCTTTGGTTCTACCTGAATTTCTACTGGTGGTCCAAGGGCGTGAGCCTGGTGGAGGAAGCTGGTGCCGGCCAATATCGGATCGGCGCCACTGCTGCTCAGGTGGCCGACGCGTTTTCCAACTACGCCGCCTCGAGAATCCAGGCCGAGCGTTACCGGGAACGGATCATCCCCAAGGCCAACGAGACCTACCAACTGGCCCTGAAGGCCTACCAAGGTGGTCAGTTCGAGTACCTGCGTGTCCTCGAAGCGCAACGGGCCCTGGCCAACACACGCCTGGAATAC
>CAZAVT010000494.1:0-1485 GCA_964488395.1 uncultured Burkholderiaceae bacterium
CGCAGACCGCCGAGGGCGCGCTGGGCGAGATCAACAACATGCTGCAGCGGATGCGAGAGCTCTCCGTGCAGGCCGCCACCGGCAGCATGACGGCTGACAACCGCAAGGCCTTGCAGCTCGAGATGAATCAGTTGGTCTCTGAGATCGACAACGTGGCCAAGACCACCAACTTCAACGGCATCAAGCTGTTGGACGGATCGGCCAAGGGGGTCAAGATCCAGACCAACGTCAAAGAAAACGACCAGGTCGCTTTCTCGGTGGCTTCGGCCTCGAGCAAGAGCCTCGGCCTTCAGGGCTTCCGGGTCGAAGGTCAGGTCACGAGCGGGCGTGTTGGGACTGTCTCTGGGCTTGCGGTATCGGATGTTTTGATCAACGGCAAGAATGCATTCGGAGCGGTGCCTGCTGGCAATACTGCCATCGAGATGGCGGAAGCGATCAATAAGAATGTTGGCGAACATCGCGTGACCGCTGCTGCCTACAATACCCTGAAGGGTGCAGCACCGACGACCGCGGTATTCGAGGACGGCGATCTTTCTGTGAATGGCACGGACATCAAGGCGGCGAGCAGTGTCGAAGAGCTCGTGGCCAACATCAATCGGGATGCCGGCGGCGTGACCGCTGTGCTCGGTTCGGACGGGACGATCGAGTTGTCCAACGACACGGGGGAGGACATCGTCATTGCAGGGAATGCGCCGGCCAATACCGGCTTCACCGCGGCCACCTACACGGGCTATGTCACCCTCAAGAGCATGGACAACGAGTCCATCACGGTCCAGGCCAAGAGCGTGGCAAATGGCTTTGTAGGTGGTGCCGGCACGATTGCAGACGTCAAAGCGATGGGGTTCAACGAAACCCGTGACGGTGCCGCGTTTGCGGGGACCGCTGTCGACGCCAATAAGATCGAACTGGACGACGACCTGCGGATCAACGGCGTCAAGGTTGGTGTGTCGGCGGACAGTTCGGCTCGCGCGAAAGCTTCTGCGATCAATGCAATTTCTGGCGAGACAGGGGTTACGGCATCGGCCAAGACGGAGGCGGTCCTGACCTACGATATGAATGACATCGCGAACGGCGATGATGTCAACATCAACGGCGTCGAGATCGATTTGTCGGCCCAAACGGACATTTATGGCGTTGTCGATACCATCAACACGGCCGGGGTCGGGGTCATTGCATCGACGGACAACGATGGTCGATTGATTCTCACGTACTACAGCGGCGGTGATATCCGAGTGAGCGATGGGGACGCATCGGAGTTCTTTACCAACGTTACTTCGCTGACGGGCGATGCCAAGACGGGCACTGGAACGTCAACTGACCCGTATGTTCTCAAGGGTAGGATCTCCCTCGAGTCCGATATTGATGCCGATATCCGAGTGGAGTCGAAGAGTTCAGGTGCAGCAGCGCTGATCGGCTTCTCCGAGCAGGGGGGGTCGGATACCTTGGTTGGCGGTGCGCTCTCGATTCGAACTCAGGAAGCCGCGG
>CAZAVT010000494.1:1495-1962 GCA_964488395.1 uncultured Burkholderiaceae bacterium
ACAAGGCGATTGATTCAGTTGCGATGGAACGGGCCAACCTGGGTGCATTTCAGAACCGTCTCACCGCCGCAGTCGATAATCTGTCATCAACCAGCACCAACCTGTCCGAGTCGCGTAGTCGCATCCTTGACACCGACTATGCAGCGGTGACGACCGAGTTGGCCCGCTCGCAGATTGTTCAGCAAGCGGCGACCGCTATGCTGGCGCAGGCCAACCAGCAGCCCCAGACGGTGCTTGCGTTACTGAAGTAAGCAGCTCGGAGCGTCCCGGCTTCTGGACGCTCAAAGCAAAACGCCGGGCGAGCCCGGCGTTTTGCTTTTGAGTTGAATTCTTCCGCGATGGATTAACTTCGCTTCCATTCGAGGTCACCATAACCTGCCCGGTGATCTCCCGCCCGCGGTTGGTTTGTATGACCCTCGATCGGCCGATTCGCCAGCGGAGGCGGCCCTACCGACTGCTCTCGAGCG
>CAZAVT010000495.1:0-1962 GCA_964488395.1 uncultured Burkholderiaceae bacterium
TTTTCGCGCCTTCATGGACCACGAGGAATGCCGCAGTTTCGGTGACGACGCGATCGCACGACATGTGAAGCCCGCCTACATGGGACTGATCGCGCAGCTCGACCATCATCTGGGCCGGGTACTCGCCGCGCTGGAGGAAAGCGGTCAACGCGACGAGACGCTGATCGTGTTCTGCGCTGACCATGGCGACCTGCTCGGCGACCACTGGCTGGGCGAAAAGGACCTGTTCTTCGACGCGGCGGCTCGTACGCCGCTGATCGTGGTGGACCCCAGACCAACGGCCGATAGCACCCGCGGTCAATCGACCGAGGCGCTGGTGGAAGCCATCGACGTGCTGCCCACCCTGCTCGAGGCGGTCGGGGTCGACCTCGGCGCCATCGATCACCTGCTTGAGGGCCGTTCGCTGCAGCCGCTGCTGTCGGGACAAGCCGGCGCCTGGCGGGATGCGGCCTTCTCGGAGGCCGACTACTCGTTCAAGCCGGCGCGCTGGGCGCTCGGCCGCAAGCCGGGCGAGTGCCGAGGCACCATGATACGGACCGCGCGCTGGAAGTACGTGCACTGGGAAGGTCTCCGAGCACAGCTCTTTGACCTGCAGGAAGACCCCGATGAGTTGCAGGACCTGGCGGGCTGCCACCCCTCGGTCGAACGTGAGATGCGCGATCGCCTGCTGGAGTGGAGCCTCTCGCGCAAGACCCGGACCGACGGCGCACGCCGTCACGGCATCCTGATCGGGGTGTGGTGATCGCTTCGTGATCAGACGTGGCCGAAGCGCTTGAGCGCCTCGGCAAGCGTCAGTCCGCGGGCCAATTCGGCCCGGATTTCGCGCTCGGTGGCGCAGAGCCTTTCGGCGCGGACCAACACCTCCTCGGCCAGTTCGGCAGGGATCACGATGACCCCGTCCTCGTCGCCGAGCAGAAAGTCGCCCGGGTTCACCGTCACCTGCGGACGCGTCGCCCCACGCAGGGACACCGGGCACTGCCAGGCATTGACCTTCCAGCGACCGATCGACTGGGTGGGTGTGCGGTAGCGCGCATACACTGGAAAGCCCATCTGGCCGATCCAGCGCAGGTCGCGCACGCCGCCATCGACCACGGCGCCCACACAGCCCCGCTCACGCATGCCGAGAGCGATCAGTTCTCCGAAGTAGCACACCCCCTGGCCGTCGCCGCTCCAGACGCTCACGTCGCCCGCGCCCAGGCCCTGGCAGGCCTTCATCTTGTCAGGGTCGCCTCCCTGCGGATAGGGCGTCATCTGACCGCGGATCGTGTAGGCCCAGCCCGCCAGCCGCGGGCCACCTGCAGGCTGAGGCGCGAACTCGGGCGCAAGGCTCTGGTCGAGCAGACCCATGGTGTCGAGAACATCGGCGACGTTGGAGGTATCGACCTCGAGGTAGCGAAGCCGGATCGATTCGCGTTGGCTGGCATCCATTGCAGCACTCCAGGTATTTCGTGCGCCCTATCCTAACGCCGACCAGCGCATGCCCCGAACCGGCCCAGGGCCAGCACCTCCGCGGTGCGCCCGGCCTGGGGTAGCGCACCCGATCGGTTCGCTCGCCCTCTATCGTCATGGGCATGGAGTTTGCGTATTATTCGCTTGCTTCGCATCCTCGACCTACCCTCCAACCTGCCGAGGTTATCCCCTATGAAACGTTTGCTCCTCTCAATCGCGGCCACCGCGCTCTTTACCAGCACCAGCGCGCAAGCCCAGACCCGGATCAAGTTCCAGCTCGACTGGCGATTCGAGGGCCCGTCCGCCCTCTTCCTGGCGGGCAATGCCAAGGGCTATTACAAGCAAGAAGGGCTCGAGGTGACGGTTGATTCGGGCAACGGTTCCGGCAATGCGGTCAATCGGGTGGCCTCGGGCGCCTACGAGATGGGTTTCGCTGACCTCGCTGCGCTCATGGAGTTCGTCGGCAACAACCCCGGCGCGCCGAGCAAGCCAGTCGCGGTGATGATGGTCTAC
>CAZAVT010000496.1:0-1933 GCA_964488395.1 uncultured Burkholderiaceae bacterium
CGAAAACCAGGTGGCCCAGGCGATCGCCGCCCTGGCCGAATTTGATGGCGATGTCGCAGGCGAGGTGATCCGCAACGAAGAGCGCGTGAACCGTCTCGAGGTCGAGATCGACCGTGATCTCTCCGGGATCATCGCTCTGCGTCAGCCCACCGCTCGCGACCTGCGACTGTTGATCGCCATCAGCAAGATCATCGCCAACCTCGAGCGAGTTGGCGATGAGGCCGCTCGGATCGCGAGAGTCGCGAGTCGCCTGCTCGAAGCCGGCCTCCCGATGAAGATGCGTCCGCCGGTCGGTGATCTGCGGGTCGAGTCAGACCTGGCGATCAATCAGTTACGCAAGGCGCTTGACGCGTTCGCACGACTCGACACCGCTGCCGCCCTGGACGTGCTCAAGCACGACCGCGAGATCGATCAGGAATTTGAAGGCATGATGCGCAAGCTCATCACCTACATGATGGAAGACCCCCGCACGATCTCCTCGAGCATCGACCTGATCTTTGTCGCCAAGGCCGTCGAACGCGTGGGCGATCACGCCAAGAACCTTGCCGAAGCGATCATCTACATCGTCAAGGGCACCGATGTGCGCCACTCATCGATGGCCGATGTCGAGGATGCTGTCCGCTGATTTCGCGGATCACTGGGACCAGACCCGACCATGTCGCTGCTCCAGCGTATCCTGCTGCGGGTGAGTGCGCCCCTTTTTCTGACCCTTTCGGGGACGGCGACAGGGGGACTGATCGCGCTCTTCGGTGGATTTGACTCGGCACTCGAGTTACCGCTGGCGGGCGCACTCGCCGGGTCCCTGATCTCCTCAGCCCGGGACCGAATCCGGGGTACGCGTCTGATTCGTTGGCTGCAGAGCGACCCGTCGGCCGCTGCACCGACCGACGGAGGGTTCTGGGGTGAGCTCGGTTACCGAATCGAGAAAGCCCTCCGACAACACGAGCGAGCGGCGCAGAGCCAGCGCGATCGCCTGGATTACTTTCTCGCAGCCATCGACGCATCACCGGCCGGTGTTCTGCTGCTCGACGAAAAAGGCCGCATCCGGTGGTGCAACCGCATGGCTGCTGAACACTTCGGGCTCGATCCAGACCGCGACCGCTTTCAGCCCATCGTCAATCTGGTCCGTCAGCCCGAATTCGTCACGTATCTGCAGGAAGGCGACTTCGGTCAGGTGTTGCGAATCCCGGCGCGCTTTGGTCGAACCCTCTCGATCCAGGCCCGCGACCCCGGCGATGGTCTGCTGGTCCTGTCCCAGGACATTAGCGAACGGGTGCGAGCCGAAACCCTGCGCCGCGAGTTCGTCGCCAATGTCTCGCATGAGCTGCGTACCCCACTGACAGTGCTGACCGGGTACGTGGAGACGCTCGCGACGATCGAGATGACCGCCGAACAGCGCGCCCACACGGTCCAGCGGATGGCCGAACAGGCCTCGCGCATGCAGGCGTTGCTGGGCGACTCGCTCACGCTCGCCGAACTCGAAGGCAACGCCCGGCCAGCGATCGATGTATGGGTCCCGATCTCGAAGCTTTTCGAGGTCTGTAGCCAAGAAGCGCTGGCCATATCGTCTGGCCGCCACCATTTTCAGGTCGACCCCGCGGATGACTTTACCGAGATCGCTGGCACCGAGCATGAGTTGCGCAGCGCGCTCGGCAACCTGCTGAGCAATGCCGTGCGCTACACCCCGGCGGGCGGGTCGATCCGCCTGAGCTGGACCCCGCTCGCGCAGGGCGGGGGCAGGATTGAAGTCGGGGATACCGGGCCAGGCATTTCGCCGGAGCACTTACCTCGGCTCACGGAGCGGTTTTATCGGGTCGACCAGGGGCGCTCCCGTGAAAGCGGCGGAACCGGGCTTGGTCTTGCGATCGTCAAGCAAGTGATGCAACGGCATGGCGGAGAAATTCAGGTCGAATCCGAATGGGGCCGAGGCAGT
>CAZAVT010000497.1:0-1927 GCA_964488395.1 uncultured Burkholderiaceae bacterium
TTCCCGCAGGGGCGAACACCACATTCCAGGTGTAGGCCTGATAGTCGAGCAAACCTGCCTCGCCGAAGGTGGGACAGTCCGGCAAGGCCCTGGCCCGCTCCGGGGTCGCAACCGCGAGCGCGCGAACCCTGCCGTCGCGCACGAAGGGGACTGCGCTCGCGAGCGCGTCCGAGGCGAAGTGGAGCTGCCCGCCCGCCAGATCGGTGATCATGGGCGCCGAGCCGCGATACGGAACATGGGTCGCCTCAACACCAAGCTGGCGCAGCAGCAGGACGCTCGCGAGGTGGCCCATCGAGCCGGTACCCGAGGACCCGTAGTTGAGTTGCCCGGACCGTGAACGCAGGAGCGCGATGAAGCCGCGCAGGTCGCGGGCATCGAGGGCGGGACCAACGGTCAACACAATCGGCACCCGCGCAATCTGGGCGATCGGCGCGAAGCTTGAGATCGGATCGAAGGGCAACTTACGGCCAGGGATCGACGGGTTGACTGCGTGGGTGGTCGCCGTGCCAATCAAGAGGGTGTGACCGTCAGGCGTGGCCCGCGCGACCGCTTCCGCCGCGATCGCACCACCCCCGCCAGGCCTCGCATCGACGACGAACGGCTGGCCCATCAGCGAAGCCAAACGGTCTGCGATTAACCGGGCGACCACATCGGTCGGACCACCCGCGGCAAACGGGATGATGATCCGGACCGGTCGAGTCGGAAAGGCGGGTTGCGCCCGGGTCACGAGCGGGATGGCGCTCGCGGCACCTGCTGCCAATAAAAGACTGCGGCGATTGGGCATGGGAGTCCTTTCAGGGTCAATCGTTGGATGAAGCGCAGTGATCGGCGAAGCGGGGCATACCGGCAATGTCGGTGAGCCGCTCGCCGGCGGCCATTCGGGCAAGGACCTGAACCTCGCGAGCCTGACGGGCCAGCCCCTCTTGCACCACTGCGGCGATCTCCTCGGGCGCCAGGACCAGCACGCCGGAATCGTCCGCCAAAACGGCGTCCCCCGGGCGAACCGTGACGCCGCCGCAACTGATCGGCAGGTTGACCGCACCGCCTGCCCCCGGTCGACGACCGAGCAGCGGCGAGGCCCCCTGGCACCACAGAGGCATACCCTGCGCCTCGATGTCACCGAGATCGCAAGCACGGCCATCGAGCACGATGCCGACCGCGCCCGCCTTGCCCAAAGCAGCGCTCATCACTGCACCCAGCGCGGCGTGACGCGACTCGCCACACCGGTCGATCACCAACAGGTCGCCAGGACGGATCGCATCGAGCGCCAGTAAGATCGCGGTCGGGTCGATGCCACGGGTCTGAACGGTCACCGCTGTACCAGCCACTCGCCTGCGACGCTGATTGGGCTGGATTCGAGCATCCATGAACCCATGCAGCCGGAAATGACCGACGGTGGCGGTCTCGATCTCTGCGAGTTGCGAGAGTTGAGTGGCCGCGATGCTCTTGGGCATCGGACGGACGATGAGATCGGATGAGGCCATCAGGCATTCTCCCGGGTGACGAGGTTCCCGTCTGCCTCCAGACGAAGGCAGGCGGCGAGATGGTGAGGGGCGACGGCCTTCAGGATGGGGTCCGTGATGGCGCAGCGATCGTTGCGCTCCGGGCAGCGCGGCGCAAACCGGCATCCGGCGCTGACCGAGGCGAGCGATGGCGGATCCCCCTGCAAAGCGGGCGTCAATAGTCGCGCCTCGGGGTCCAGCCGCGGCGCAGCGCCGAGCAGGGCTCGGGTGTAGGGATGCCGAGGCTCCTTGAACAGTTCGTGAGCGGATCCCTGCTCGACGATTCGACCCAGATACATGACCGCAACGCGGTCGCAGAGCATGCGGATCACCGAGAGATCGTGCGAGATGAACAGATAAGTAAGGTCGAAGCCCTGTTTCATGTCGAGAAAGAGCTTGAGCACTGTCGCCTGTACCGAGAGGTC
>CAZAVT010000498.1:0-1908 GCA_964488395.1 uncultured Burkholderiaceae bacterium
ACGGCCTTCAGTCGTCCGTCCGCGCCACCGAATACCAGACCATCATGGCCGCGATTCGCGACTCCGGCAGCCGAAACGAGGCCGCGGCTCGGCTTGGTATCAGCCCGCGTACCCTGCGCTACAAGCTCGCTCGGTTGCGTGAACAGGACCCGCAAGGGACGACGGGTCTCGAGAACCCTGACTGCGCCGAACTCGATGAGGGAGTCACACCATGATCGACAAGGTCAATTCTGGTCATATCGAAGCCATGCTCAGCCAGATTCGTAAGTACCAAGCGCAGATCGGTGAGGGCGCCGATACCCTCGGAAAAATTCAGGCGCCGCTGACCGCAAAGCCGACTTTCTTCGAGGCGGTCAAGGGTGCGGTTGGCGCAGTCAATCAAACCCAGGTCAATGCGCGCGGCATGGCTGAAGCCTACGAGCGCGGCGCCGAAATCCCCCTGACCGACGTGGTGCTGGCCATGCAAAAATCGTCGCTGGCTTTCGAGGCGACTTTGCAGGTTCGCAACAAGGTCCTCAAGGCCTACGAAGATATCCTGAACATGCCGGTCTGATTGAGCGATCGCCGAGGGTGCGAGCATGGCAACAACGAATCCACAAGCAAATCCGGGTGGCACAGCGGCCCGACCCAACGAACGTCCAGCAGGCGCTGCGCCGTCCGCTGCACCGGCCGCTTCAGCAGGTGCGAGCGCTCAGGCGTCGCCCCTCGCCGCCGCGCCGGCGGGTAGCGCGGCGATGGGACAGTCAGCGGGGGGAGCCAACCTTCCGGCCGCTCGCTCGCAGACCGGTGGTCAGGTGGCCTTGGCCGGCAATAGCCTCCCAGCCACAGCTGCAGCCGGAGTGCTTGGTCGCCTGCCGGGGATGCTGCCGATGGGCGGGCTCGCCAGCCTTCGCGACCTCTGGAAGCAGCCCGCCGTGCGTCGGGCGATGCCGGCCATCCTGGCGCTGCTGGTGCTCCTGATTTTTGGGGCGTTATACCTTTGGATGCAGGCGCCCCCTTGGCGGCAGCTTCTGCCGGGCGTGAGCGAGGTGGATCGCCAGGCTGCGTTGGAGGCCCTTAAAACGGGCCGCTTCGAGGTGCGAGTGAACAAGGAGAATGGAACCCTGGAGGTTCCGGCTGCCCGCTATCACGAGGCCAGGATGTTGCTCGCCTCTCAGGGCTTGCCCAAGGGCACGGTGACCGGCGGACTGGACATGCTGAAGGACCAGAACTCCATGACGACCAGTCAATTCATGGAGCAGGTCCGATACACGGCCGCGATCGAGCAGGAGCTCGCCCGCAGCGTGATGACCATCTCGACCGTCAAGGCGGCTCGGGTTCACCTCGCGATGCCTCGTCAAAGCCCCTTCATCCGCGAGCGCATCGCACCCAAGGCATCGGTCGTCGTCACCCCGCACCAGGGTCGGATGGTGTCACCCGCGCAGGTCAAGGCGATTGTCCAGCTGGTTTCTTCGAGCGTGCCCTACCTGCCGCCTGAGAACGTCGCGGTGGTCGACGATGAGGGCAATCTGATCACCGATGCGCCCGGCGAGGCTGCGATGGGCCTGACCAGCGCGCAGCTGCAGCACAAGCGTCAGGTCGAACGTGAATATCGAACTCGGGTTCTGCAAATCCTCCCCCCCGTGGTGGGCGAACCGAACCTTCGGGCCCAGGTGGATATCCGGATGGACTTCACCCAGCAAGAAACCACGATCGAGGATTTCGATCGCAACAAGGGGGGACCGAAGGCTCGTTCCGAGACGCTGGCCGAAGAGCGGAGTTTCCGTCCTGATGCGATCGGAATTCCGGGCGCCTTGTCCAATCAGCCACCGCCTGATGCCAATTTCTCGACACAGACGGGGGCGACCCCGGAGCCGACCCCTAGCGGTGGCACTTTCAGCAAGCGAAGCACCCGTAATTTTGAGATCG
>CAZAVT010000499.1:0-1904 GCA_964488395.1 uncultured Burkholderiaceae bacterium
CCAGGCGGGGGGCAAGGTCACGCCAATGCTGATCGACTACTCGGCGAACCGAGCTCGCGGCGGTGCGGGCGCGGTGGTCACCGAGCCGCTGGCGATGCTGCGCTCCCAGGCCTCGGTACCCAAGGTACAGGTCTTCGACGGTCTCAACAAAGACGGTCTCCAGCGTTGGGCTGATGCCGTCGAGTCACTCGATTGCCGACTGCTCGGTCAGGTGCAGGACCCTGGCCGAGGCCGTCATGCCCCAGGTCGGTCCCCCCTGTCGATCGGTGCCTCGCCACTGCCTGACGACATGAGCTGGACAGTCCCCACGACCCTTTCCACCCAGCAGGTGCGGGCGGTGGTTGCCGAGTTTGCCGAGTCCTCGCTTCATCTGAAACGCTGCGGCTTCAGCGGCGTCGAACTGTCCTGCGGTCATGGCCATCTGTTTCACCAGTTCATGTCGCCGCGCTCGAATCGCCGTACCGACGAATACGGGGGCGATCGGGCCGGACGGGTCCGCTTTGTGGCCGAGTTGATCGCGGCGATCCGCAAGAGCTGCGGCGCTGACTTCATCATCGGCATCAAGCTGCCCGGCGATGATGGTCTGGCCGACAGCATTCCGCCGACCGAGGCAGCGGCGATCGCCGACCTGCTCACCGCGCCACGAATCGCCGACTACGTCTGCTTTGCAATGGGCAGCCACTCGCAGACGCTCGAGCTGCACCTGCCTGACCGTTATGGACCGACCATGCCGTACGCCGCCCTCACTCGGCAACTACGGGAGCATGTTCATGGCACTCCTCTGATGGCGCTCGGACGAATCACCGATCCTGCGGAAGCCGAGGGCCTGCTGCAACGCGGCGAGGCCGAACTGATCGGGCTGGGGCGAGCGATGATTGCCGACCCAGCATGGTTCAACAAGGCGGTCTCTGGCCGGACCCACGACCTGCGCTACTGCGTGTCCTGCAACACCTGCTGGGGCTACGGCACGCTTCATCACGCCGGCTTGAAATGCGTGAACAATCCGCGGATCGGCCAGTCCGACGAGGCGGACTTCCGCCCCGCGCCGGTCGCGGCACCCAGACGGGTCGTGATCGTAGGTGCCGGGGTTTCCGGGCTCGAGGCGGCATGGCTCGCTGCCGCGCGGGGTCATCAGGTCACCGTCTTCGGCCGCTCTCCAGAAGTTGGTGGCCGGACCCGACTGCGCGCCCGCCTGCCGGGTGGCGAGACGATCACCAGCATTCCTGACTATCAGTGTCCAGCGGCATTGCGCGCAGGCGTGCAATTCGAGCTCGGCCGCGAAGCCACCGTCGAACGCATCCTCGCGCTCGAGCCCGACGAGGTGGTGCTTGCGACCGGCGGGAAGATGATTCCGCCCAGTTGGCTGCCTGATGAAATCCGCGATAGCGGGCTGGTGCCTGATCTCGAGACCGCGCTCTGGGAGATCGCCGACCTGAAAGCGCGCCAACCCGGCTGCGCGGTGATCTACGACATGGATCATCAGGATGGCACCTACGCAGCCGCCGAGCGCTTGCACGAGCTCTTCGAGCGGGTCGTTCTGATCACGCCACGCGACGCGATCGCCACCGATCTCTGGATCGTCGCGCGCCAGGGGATCCTGCGCCGCTTTGCGATCAAGGGGATCGAAGTGATCACCCTGGTCGAACCAGTGTGGAATGACGCACGCTTCGAAAACGGCGAACTCGAGTACCGAAACATCTACTCGGGCGCCAGCGGCTTGATCCGCGACTTGGCACTCCTCGCGTGGTCGACCCCACGAGCGCCCGAAGTCGATCTGCTGGGGCCGTTGGAGGCTGCTGGCCTCAAGGTTCGACTGATCGGCGACGCCCGCTCGCCGCGTGACCTACTAACGGCAACCGCCGAAGGCCACGCCGCGGGGTTGGCGCTTTGATCAGCCGGGCCCG
>CAZAVT010000500.1:0-1898 GCA_964488395.1 uncultured Burkholderiaceae bacterium
CCCGCTATGGTGACTTGCGCCTGCGCAATGCGCGCTTCCGTGACGACCCCAGCCCGATCGACCCGCAATGCCGTTGCCACGCCTGCCGTCATTTCTCCCGTGCCTACATCCATCACCTGCAAAAGGTGAACGAAATCCTCGGTGCGCGGCTCGCAACGATCCACAACCTGCACTATTACCTCGAACTCATGAAGGATATGCGTGAGGCGATCGAGACCCGCCGGTTCGAGACTTGGCAGCGGCAGTTCCACGCAGATCGATCTCGCGGCATCTGAATCGCCCCGGCGCCCCAGGGGCCGCCGCCGTCTATAATTTAAGGTTTGCCGAAAAGGAGAAAATTCCGTGCTGATTTCAACGGCTTACGCTCAGGCGTCTGGCGGATCCGCAGAGAGCCAGCTGGTCGGTTTCCTGCCGATCATCCTGATGTTCGTGGTGCTCTACTTCCTGATGATCCGCCCGCAGATGAAGCGGACCAAGGAACACCGGAACATGATCGCCGCGCTCAAGAAGGGCGACGAGGTCGTCACCGCAGGCGGGCTGGTGGGTCGGATCACCAAGGTCGGCGAAAACTACGTCACCGTCGAGATCGCCCGCAACCCAGACAGCAAGGGCGGTGCCGACAAGGAGCACGCCGGGGTCGAGGTCAACCTCCAGAAAGGCGCCGTGCAGACCTTGCTGCCCAACGGCACGATCAAGGCGATCTGAACTTGGTGGCAGGGCCGCACGGGCGCGCAACGAATGCCCGGCTGCAACCCTGTGATGTTCCTCGAACCGGATCGCGCCTGCGCGCGAACGGTGTCTTCAAGAGGTCTGGATGAATCGCTATCCGATCTGGAAATACCTGCTGATGGCTGGCGCCCTGGCGTTTGGCCTGATCTACACGCTGCCCAATTTCTTCGGTGAGTCGCCAGCGGTTCAGGTCTCCAGCGGCAAGGCGACGGTCAAGCTCGACGCCGCAACCGCTTCGCGGGTGGAAGCGGTCGTCGAGAAGGCCGGTCTGAGCATCACCGGGATGGTTTTCGACGGTGCCTCGATCCGGGTCCGACTGCGCGACACAGACGCCCAGCTCAAGGCCAAGGACGCCCTGTCTGCAGCGCTCAATCCGGACCCCACCAATCCGTCCTACATCATCGCGCTCAACCTGCTCTCCAGTTCACCCGAGTGGCTGAGCGCGCTGCGTGCGTTGCCGATGTATCTGGGCCTGGACCTGCGGGGCGGCGTGCACTTCCTGCTGCAGGTCGATATGCGGCAGGCCATCACCAAGCGGCTCGACGGCATCACGGGCGATGTCCGGTTGCTCCTGCGTGAGCGCAACATCCGCCACTCGGGCATCAGCCGCGAAGGCAACACGATCGAGATCCGCTTCAGGGATGCCGAGACCCGCACCCGAGCGCTCGGCCCGCTGCGCGACAGCCAGCCAGACCTCAGCATCGCCGAAGCGGGCGATGCGGCCAATCTGCGTCTGGTCGCCGCCTTCAAGCCCGAGGCGATCCGCCGCGTCCAGGAGGGTGCGCTCAAGCAGAACATCACCACGCTCTCCAATCGGGTGAATGAACTTGGTGTGGCCGAGCCGGTGATTCAACAACAGGGTCTTGACCGGATCGTTGTGCAATTACCGGGGGTTCAGGACACCGCTAAGGCCAAGGACATCCTGGGCCGCACCGCGACCCTCGAAGTGCGGCTGGTCTGCGAGGCCCCTGAGGAGCAGGCGGCGTTTGCCACAGGCACGGTACCGCTGGGCTGCGAGCGCTACGCCGAACGCGACGGCCGGCCGATCCTGGTGCGGCGCCAGGTCGTGCTGACCGGCGAGAGCCTCACCGACGCGCAGGCGGGGTTTGACAGCCAGAGTCGGGAGCCGGCGGTCCATCTGACGCTCGACGCTAAGGGAGCCCGAATCT
>CAZAVT010000501.1:0-1898 GCA_964488395.1 uncultured Burkholderiaceae bacterium
CGCGGATTTGTGGGTGTCAATGGAGGGCAATCCAACGCCATCGGCCTCTCGATCGACGAGGTCGATTTCGGCCTTGCGCTCTTCAAGGAAACCTTCACCAAGCAGCAGCGCGATGATGCCGCGGCGCAGAACAAGACCCTGAGCGCTCGCAACTGGACGAGCCTGCAGGCGCAAGTGGGCAGTGCGTCCTTTACCGGTGTTGATGGCTTGACGATTTCGCTCAAGACCCTCGAGATCGGCGTCAATCTCGACGCCGCTGACAGCACCGTGGTCGACTACCGTGCGGGTGCGACCGATCTGTCGATCCTGACAGGCCCAGGCACGACGTTCAAGCTCACCCTGGACGGCAGCCGCGGTGAGTTCTACCAGGCCGCTGGCAGCCTCAAGCTCGATGTGTTTGGGTTTGCCCAGCTGTCGGGCGACTTTGCGATTGCCAAGCAGGCCGAGCCCATTTCAGTCAAGTTGGCCGACGGCAGCACTGTGCGGGCACAGGCCCTGACTATGGGGGCGACCAATGTCCGAGCCTTCGCAGGCATCAATGGCGGGACCGCCGATGCGATGGGTCTCGAACTGACGGGCGTGGAGTTCGGTCTTGCCCTGCTGAGCGACGCAGATAACCCGACCCGCAGCTGGACCAGCCTGCAGGCAACCGGTCGCAGTGCGGCGCTGATCGGCATCGATGGCCTGACGCTCTCCGCAGAAGACATCCTGCTCGAGATCAACCAGGCCGGCAAACCCGGAGACCGGGTGGTCGACTACAGCCTCACGGAGTCGCAGAGCGACGATCCTCTGGCCCGTAATACCACGCTGACGGTTGCCACCGGCATCGCCAGTGCCATTGCCCTGACGATGGATGGCCGCCAGGGCCGCATGGTCCGTGCGGCTGCGCGGGCCAATCTTGATGTGTTTGGGTTCTTCCAGGCGCGCGGCGGATTTGCGATCGAGAGCCGCGACGAGGTCTTCTATCTCAACGACGGCAACCTCTCCGACGATCCGGCGCTTGCCAAGGCGCCGACCGCCATCAAGACGCGGGTGCTGACGGTCGGTGCGACCGATGTTCACGCTTTTGCAGGTATCAAGGGTGGAACGGCTGATGCGGTCGGTTTGTCGCTCGATGAGGTCGATTTTGGCCTGCTGATGGCCAACGAGATCAAGACCGATGGCAGCGTGGGACGCAAGTTCACGAGCCTGCTCGCGCAGGCCGGTAGCGTCGACTTTATCGGTGTTGACGGCCTCAGGGTTGGGGCCAAGGATCTTCGGGTCGAGATCAATCGGGGTGTCGAGGGCATCGGCCTCGCGCCCGACGTAGTACTCGATCACAGCTTCCGCCAATTCGAGGTGTTGGCCGGGCCCGACGGTTCGTCCGTGACGCTCTCGAGCGACGGCTCGCTCGGCGAATTGACTCGCGCTTCGGGCTTCCTGAGCCTGGACGTCTTCGGTTTCGTGACGCTGGAAGGCAATCTCGCGCTCGAGCTTTCCCGCAAGTCCGTCAAGCTTGCGCCTGATGCGAACCAGGTCGTCGAGACCGTCGATGCTGACCTTCTGACGGTGGGCGGTAACAAGCTCAATGCCTTCGTCGGCATCAACGGATCCGACGCGACCAAGCGGATCGGTCTGGCGCTCACCGATGCCGAGTTTGGTCTGGCTCTGCTCACGGATCGTGCCAATGCTGATCGACGCTGGCTGAGCCTTCAGGCCGGGGCGACCCAACTGGCCTTCCAGGGCATCAGCGGCCTGACCGCGTCGGCAAAGACCATCACGGTGTCGGTCAATCAGTCGATCGGTTCGGTCGAGAGTCCCGTGGTCGACTATGCGAGCGGCGCGACCGCGCTGTCGATCATGACCGACGGCACGGGCAAGAGCATTGCGTTAGGCCTGAAAGGCAGCGAGGGCGAGGT
>CAZAVT010000502.1:0-1087 GCA_964488395.1 uncultured Burkholderiaceae bacterium
CCTTCGTGATGATCGTGCTGATGCCACTGGGCAAGTTGTTCAACCATCTCATCGGCCCGAATGTGATGCGCAACCGTAGCCGGGCGATTGCGGTGACCCTGGTGGGGCTGCTCACGCCGCTATTGATTCTGGCGATGGTCCCCTGGCGCGACGCAATTCGCGCGCCTGGTATCGTCGAGGCGGTCGAATCGACGATGGTGAGCCCGGGCATGGGTGGCTGGGTGTCCGAATATCGGGTCCGTAACGGCGAGCGGGTGCAGGCGGGGCAGGTGATCGCCGTTCTCACCAACCCCGAGCTCGACGCTGACCGGCGGCTGGTCCGCCAGCAGTTGGTCGAGACGGAGTTGCTGCGCAATCAGGCGTTGGCCCAGACCCCGGCGGATGTGGTCCCGCTCGAGCGCCGCCTGGCGATGCTGCGCGATCGCGAGTCCGAACTCGAAAGTCGCTCGGCACAGCTGGTCGTGAAAGCCCGCCACGATGGCAACTGGGTCGCGCCGCACCAGTCCGAGCGGATCGGCACCTGGGTCGGCCGAGGTGAATCCCTCGGGCAACTGGTTGACCTCGAACGATTACGCTTCGTGGCGGTCGTGACGCAGCAGCAGGCTGACCGGCTGTTCGGCACGGTGGTCGAGCAGGTGGCCATCCGCCTGGCCGGGCAGGTCGATCGCGAGGTGGTGACCGAGCAGGTCAACATCCTGCCCTATCAGCGGCAGCGGCTGGCTTCCGCAGCGCTCGGTTGGATGGGAGGGGGCAAGATCCCCGTTCGCCAGGACGACCAGCGAGGCGAGATGGCGGCCGAGTCTTTCTACGAGATCCGGGTCGGGCTCGACCAGCTGCCACCCGGGATCGTCACGCTGCATGGTCAGTCGGGACTGCTCAGGCTGAGGCTCGAAGCCTCGCCGCTGCTCACGCAGTGGCGCAAGGAGCTCATGCAGCAGCTCCAGAAGCGTTACCGAATCTGAGCCTGCTGTGAGCTCGGTCGAACAGTCTTCGCTGCAGCAGCCCTCCGGGCCGGCACGCTGGCATCCGCCCCGCGAGAAGCCGCGCGAGACTGGTCGTGAGTGGGGCGACTGGCTGCGATGGCTCG
>CAZAVT010000502.1:1140-1892 GCA_964488395.1 uncultured Burkholderiaceae bacterium
TAGAATACAACCGCTTCCGCGTCGTGCGCTGGCGCCTCGGGCCGAGCGGCGCGCTCGATTCGCCGAGAGGCACGGGGGGTCACCGATCGGGCCCGTGACTTGGTGAGCGCCTCGGACTCCGACCTCGACACCCGCCTCGCCGACCTGAAGGATGGGCTGCGACGTTCCCGACGACGCGGCGTCGCGCCGGACCGTCGAGCCTTCCTGGAGGCGATGTCGCTGGTCTGCGAGCTGGCCCGGCGGACAGTCGGGATGACGCCCTATCCGGTCCAGGTCCAGGCGGCGATCGCATTGCTCGATGGCTGTGGCGTGCAGATGAATGCCGGTGAGGGCAAGACACTGTCGGTGGCCCTCTCGGCCGCCATGCACGGTGTGGCCGGTCGTCACTGCCATGTGGTCACCGCCAACGATTACCTCGCTGCCCGTGACGTGGAGCTGATGCGAGCTCTTTTCAGTCGCTGCGGGCTCACGGCCACAGCCCTGGTGCCCGACATGTCGCCTGATGACCGGCGCCGGTGCTACCTGCAGGACCTGGTCTACGGGACCGGGAAAGAACTGCTCGCCGATTTCCTGCGCGATCAGATCGCCAGCCAGGCAGCCGCCGGCGGGGTGCTGCGGCTCATTCACCAGATGAAATCCAGCAGCGGCGCCGGTGGCGGGGTCGTGATGCGAGGCCTCGACGCGGCGATCGTCGACGAGGCCGACAGCGTGCTGATTGACGAAGCGACCACGCCGCTGATCATTTCCGCGGG
>CAZAVT010000503.1:0-1886 GCA_964488395.1 uncultured Burkholderiaceae bacterium
TGCTCGATGCCCAGCGTAGCCAGTACTACCGTGAAGAGCAGGCCCGACAGGCGCTACGCATGCTCAAGGAAAGCGCTCGGGACCCTTCCTTCGGCTACACGGTGAACAATTTTGAGCACTGTCTGCAATCGGCGACGATGGCCTTGCGCGACGGGCTTACCGAGGAAGACATCGTGGTCTGCCTGCTGCACGACGTGGGGTTCATCGTCGCACCGCACCAGCATGGAGAATTCGCCGCTGCCCTGCTCGGCCCCTACGTCTCGGAGCGCAACCACTGGATGCTGCGGCGCCACGCGATCTTTCAGGACGTACATGCCCATGCCCACCCGTCGATCGATCGACATGCACGGGAGCGCTGGCGAGGCCATCCCCACTTCGAGTGGGCCGCCGCGTTCGTGGAGCGCTACGACCAGAACGCGATCGACTGTCGCTATGAGTGCGCCCCGCTCGAGATCTTCGAACCGATGGTTCACCGGGTCTTCGCCCGGACACCGCGGCAAATGCCCTTGCCGGACTGAGCGCTGCCGGCCCTCTCCCCAACACCACTGGATGACGCCCCCATGAGTGCCTGGATTCGGATGGTTCCGCTCGAAGAAGCAACAGGAGACCTGGCCGCGGCCTACCAGAAGGTGCGTACGCCGCACGGCACGGTCGACAATGTCATGAAAGCCCACAGCCTGCGGCCGCACACGATGGAGGGACACGTCGCGCTTTATCGGAGTGTCCTGCACAACCCCGATAACACCCTCCCATTCTGGTTTCTGGAGGTCGTTGCCTCCTATGTCAGCATCCTGAATCGGTGCGACTACAGCCTCACCCATCACTTCACCAACGCCCGACGCCTGATCCGCGACAAGGCACGCTCCGAAGCGATCCGGCTCGCGCTCGAGGCGCACGCGCCCGAAAGGGTGTTTCAGGGCAAAGAGCTCGCGCTACTTGTCTACGCCGGCAAGCTCACCACCGCAGTGGCGCGCATGGAACGCGCCGACATCGATGCGCTGCGTCAGGCCGGATGTGACGATGGCGAAATTCTCGAAGTCAATCAGGTCTGCGCCTATTTCAACTATTCGAACCGCCTGCTCAACGGCCTGGGAGTCACGACCCAGGGCGACGTGATCGGCTACTACACCGAAGACGACGACGCCGGAGCACGGCAGTGAGTCCTCGACCCGCGCGCGAGATCGCGATCGACGAAATCCCGGTCATCGAGATCGAGTCCCTCAGGGGCGGCAGCCCGAGCCAGGTGCGGGCCATCGGCGAACAGATGCGTGAGGCCGCCCAGCGGATCGGCTTTTTTTATGTTCGGGGACATGGGATTGATAGCGGCCTCATCCGCGAGGTCGATGCGGTCGCTCGCCGCTTCTTTGCTGCCCGAATCGAGGACAAGCTTGCGGTGCAGCCGATCGATCGGCATCGCGGCTACCTCAAAATGGGCGAGGCCAAGATGTACGAAAAGGCCCGACCCGATCTCAAGGAAAGTTTCGTCTGGGGCATCGACGTCGCTGAAGACGATGCGGACTACCTTGCTGGCAACCCAATGATCGGCCCGAACCGCTGGCCAACCTGGCTGCCGCAGATGCGGCCGCTTCTGAACCAGTACCTCGACGCCGCCCACGGCTGCGCTCGTGACCTGCTGAGGGCGCTGGCCCTGAGCCTGGACGCGCCCGAAGACGCCTTCATCCGCAGGTTCGACAAACCCATCTCACGCGGGACGCTGGTCTGGTACCCGCCACAACCGGTGGAGGCTGACGCGCGCCAGTACGGTGTCGCACCGCATACGGACTACGGTGTGATCACGCTGCTCCACCAGGATCCCGTCGGGGGACTCCAGGTTGCGACTCGCCGCGGCGAGTGGGTGGTGGCCCATCCGATCCCCGACACACTGG
>CAZAVT010000504.1:0-1884 GCA_964488395.1 uncultured Burkholderiaceae bacterium
TCGACGAGGCCGACAGCGTGCTGATCGACGAGGCGACGACCCCGCTGATCATTTCGGCAGGTGAAGGCAATGAGATGCTGCTCGAGGCGGTCATGACAGCGCGCGATCTTGCCGAGCACCTTATCGAGGATCAGCACTACACGCTCAATCGGCGCTTCCGAGATGTCGATTTCACCGACGCGGGCAAAAAGCTGATCGAGTCCCTGACCGCGGGCCTGAGCGGGCTCTGGCGCTCTGAGGCTCGGCGTGACGACCTGCTGGGCCAGGCGGTGATTGCCCGCGACCTCTTCGAACAGGACCGCCACTACATCATCGACGAGGGCAAGGTGGTGATCGTCGACGAAAACACCGGTCGGACCATGCCCGGTCGGTCCTGGAGCTACGGCCTGCATCAGGCCATCGAGGCTCGGGCGGGTGTTGAGATGACCGAGCCGGCCCGCACCCTGGCGCGGATGAGCTTCCAGGATTTCTATGCCCGCTACCAGCACCTGTCGGGCGCAAGCGGTACCCTGCAGGGGATTCGCTTCGAGCTTTGGCGAACCTACGGATTGCCGGTTGTGGTAGTGCCACCGCGCCTGCCGAGCCAGCTCAAGGTGCCCCGGCCGAGGCATTTTGCCGATGCCGCGACCAAGTGTGCTGCGCTGGTCGAGGAGGTTGCGCGGCTTCAGGCCGCCGGCCATGCGGTGCTGGTCGGCACGCGCCGGATCAGCGACAGCGAACTCATCGCGCAGGCTCTTGCTGACCGGTTGGTCATTTGTGCCGTGTTGAATGCCAAACAGCATGAGAGCGAGGCTGAGGTGATCTCGGCGGCTGGATCGCCCGGTGTCGTGACCGTGGCAACCAACATGGCCGGTCGTGGCACCGACATCAAGCTCGATCCCGAGGTGCTCGCCAGCGGCGGGCTGCACGTCCTGATGCTCGAGCCCCACGAGTCGTCGCGGGTCGACTGGCAGCTCTACGGCCGGGCCGGACGGCAGGGCCAGCCAGGGCGATCCCAGGCCTATGTGAGCCTGGAGGACGACCTGATCAAGCGGCATACCCCTTGGCTCGCCCGGCCGCTGCGGGCGCTTGCCTACGTGGCGCCGCTGCGGCCGCTGCTCATCGTGCCGTTGATCCTGCTCGCGCAGGCCAAGGCCCAGGCGATTGCTTGGGCCAGCCGGCGGATGCTTCGTTCCTTTGAGAAGAAGCTGAACAAGCAGCTATCCTTCGTCGGAGGGGTGGGTAAACCAGGGGCTGGGTCCCAGGGGTCCGCCTGAGGACGGGGCCAGCGTGCGCGAATGCACGGTTTGCCCGTGTCCGGCTGCACAGATGTTTCATCGCGTCAGCCTTGGTTAGCTTGAGATCAAGCTTTACTGCTACTATTTTCGACTGCGTATTCATCCATAGCCGGAGTTCAACATGTTCCAGAAAGTCGTTCCGATCAACCGCGAACGCCACGCGGGCAAGAAAATCAAGCAGGCCACCGGTTTCAATTTCGCCGCTGATTTTCATCTCGCCTACGTCACCATTCACGAATTTGCCCGCGCCGCTGCGATCTATCCGATCGTGTTCCTCGAGGACAAAGACGCGGACGAATTCCGCCCGGTGGTGCTGCTGGGCCTGGAGGCCGGGCAGAACCTCTTCGTAGGCGAAGACGGCAAGTGGCAGGCGTCCTATGTCCCGGCGATCATCCGCCGCTACCCGTTCGCACTGTCGCGCACCGACGAGCAGGATCGCTTCACGATCTGCATCGACGAGGACAGCGAACTCGTCAATGATTCCGAGGGCGCCGCGCTCTTCGACGACAAGGGTGAGCCCACCGAGGTTATCGAAAACGTCAAGCGCTACCTGGCCGAACTGCAGCAGATGGACGTCATTACCCGTGACTTCTGCAAGTACATGGCC
>CAZAVT010000505.1:0-1875 GCA_964488395.1 uncultured Burkholderiaceae bacterium
GGGATGAGCGAGTGGCGATGTCGTTTGTCGTGAATGTCGAGGAAGGTGCAGAGCAGAGCATCGCCCGCGGCGACAAGGGGCCCGAGCCCGTGGACGAACTGGGCGTTGCACTCAAGATCCCCATTCGAAACTACGGCAACGAGAGCAATTATCTGTACGGGATCCGTGCCGGTGCGCCGCGGGTGATGCGACTGCTCGATCGATTCGGCTTTCATTGCACGTTCACAGCGGCGGCAGCGGCCCTCGAGATGGCGCCCGATCTTGCGCAACGCATTTCAGCAGCGGGGCACGAAGTCTGCAGCCATGGCTGGCGTTGGGTCCACCAATTCTCGTACAAGGAGGATCGGGAGCGCGAATTCATCCGGGCTGCGACCGAGAGCATCGCAAAGACGACGGGGTCCCGCCCCTACGGCTGGCTATCGCGCTACCTGCTCACCGACAATACGCGCCGATTGCTGGTCGAAGCCGGGTATGAGTACCACATGGACGACTACGGCGATGATGTGCCGCGCTGGGAATTCGTCGAAAGCGCCGGGCAGCGACGGGGCATCGTGATCGTCCCCTACGCACTGGACACCAACGACATGAAATTCTGGATTGCGCCGGGCTATACCCCGCAACAGTGGCTCGACTATGCCGTGGCGACGTTTGATCAGTTGTACGACGAGGGAACGAGCCGGCCGGGCATCATGTCACTGGGACTGCATCTGCGCATCATCGGGCGTCCCGGGCGGATCGGTGCACTCGAGCGTTTCATGCAGCACGTGAAGAGCCGTCGGGAGGTCTGGGTGACCTCCCGGCTTGAGATCGCGCGACGATTTGCCGCGCTCAACCCGCTGGGGTAGGCCGCTCAGAACCGCTCGAGCAGGCAGCCAAAGCCAGCCTTGCGGTCGGCGATGCCGTACGCGCGCAGGGCATGCCAGTAGGTTGCAGTATTGATCGCGAGCACCGGCTTGCCGAGAAACAATTCAGCGGCAGCAGCGAGTCGGATCATCGACAGATTGGTGCCGACCTGGACGATCGCCTCGACATCGTCGCCATCGAGTTCGCGGATGGCCTTGCGACACATGTCGTCGGTGGTGTGGGCGATCTGGACGGGGCTTGGCCGACGCAGGCAAAGGTCACGGACCACGGTGAATCCGCAGTCCTGATAAAAACGCCGAACCTGGTCGTTCGCCACCTCAAAGTAAGGCGACAGGAAGGCGATGCGCTTGACCTTCAAGCAATGGAGCGCCGCCTCGGTCGCAAACGACCCGCAGGAGACCGGCACGCCGGCCCGATCTGCGAGCCGGTCGCGGTACGCCTCGGCGCCGGCACGGCCGTTCCAGAAGGTGGCCGCTGACATCCCCATGACGAGATAGTCGATCTCGGCGGTTCGCACCGAGTCAATCGCGTCGACGGTCGTACGATTGATGTTTTCGACGAGCTTTTCGAAATCAGCCGAGTTGGCGACAGGGTCGTTGGGGATGACGATCCGGCTGTAGTGATTGGTCACGCCAACCGGACGCAAGTCGTCGAAGTCGGGCTGGACGATCGTATTGGTGGATGGGCCGAGAACGCCAAACTTGGCGCGGTAGCCGAGATGGTCCATGTGCTGATGCTCCCAGGGGGTTCGGATCTTCGGAGAGCATAAGGCAACTCGCGGATCCAATCACGCTAGACTTCCCCACCGCCACGCAGCCTGCGCGGGCTCAATCGGCACGCTGCGATATTTGCAGGAGACCAGAGTGATGGATCAGCAAGACGCTCGGCAGCAGGAACAGCATCCGCATCTCGCAGACTCTGGGACATCGAAAGAAATGAACGATTCCCGCCCATCGCCACCAGGCCCGCTCTCGGGCCTCAAGGTGATCGAAATCTGCAACACGATCGCGG
>CAZAVT010000506.1:0-1868 GCA_964488395.1 uncultured Burkholderiaceae bacterium
CATGTTATGAAGACAATCGTCAAAAATCAAGCCAATACACGCGCTTTCAACCCAAATGATCCCCATCCAGTCCGGACTCCAGAGCCTGCAGACCGCAGTAGCCGGCCGTCCCGCAGCCCAGCAGGGAGTCGGCCTTGACGACGCCGGGCCCAACTTGGCCGAGATCCTCAGCGACTCGGCGGAGGAGCTGACTCAAGCGCTCGCGAGCAAGGTCCAGGAGCGCAAGCTCAAGGAGCGGATGGCCTCTGGAGAGGCCAAACCCGAGGGGCTCTCCCGGGATGAGCTGGTCCAGATGCTCGAAGAGATGGCGGGCGACCAGCAGGCGGGGTCGGACCAGGGGACGGGTAAGACCCGCGCCGAACAGGCTGTCGAGGAGCTCGGCCGCAAGGTCCGGCAGCAGCCCGGACTTGCCCGCCAGCACGCGCGCGAGCAGGGAGGCAGTGCCTCGGAACAGTTCCTGCTGCTGAACGAGGTCGCCGAGCGGCTGGCCGAAGGCCGGCTCGGACCCGACCCCGGCGGCCGGGCGGCCGCGGCAGCGCGCGAGGCCGCCGCGGAGCTTTATGCTGAGCACGGCAAGTCGATCCATGCCGACCTGAACACTTTCTCGGCGGTCCGTAAGCTGGGGGGCGAGGATGCGGCCCAGTTTCGCAGCGACTACCGGGAGGTGGTGCTTGGCGAAGCCAGCGTGCCGGAGACCCTTCGCCGCCTGCTCGAGATGGTGCCGGACGGCAACCCCGACCACTTCGACACGGTGCTCGAGACCATGCGCGAGGCACTGGGGCTGGATCTCGCTGCGGCGCGTCCGTCGGGCGATCCCGTCCGGTTACAGGCGCTGGTCACTGACCTCGCGCACATGAAGGTGATTCGCACCGTGATCGACCAATGTGCGGATCTGTCGCAGACCCTCAGCAAGCGCCATGCGATCGAGCCACCGGTCTCGCCCACCCGGATGACCCGCGAACTGGTCGCGCTCACGGCCGATCGCTGGGTCGATGCGAGTCGCGTCACCCGGGTCGCCGAGGACCTGGGACTGCAGGATCCGCCCGAAGCCGCGGTGCACTTTCTGAGTGGGGCGCGCAATGCGCTTCGCGAGCTGCCGGTCCAGGTGTACAGTTCGGCCGACGCGAGACAGACGCTGCTCGATGCCGCCCAGGGCGCGCTCGACCACGCGATCGACCGGGAAGAAGGTTACGCTTGAACATCACCCACGCCCTCCAGGAATTCGGCAACCTGAACGGTCGGCCGGGTCTACATTTGCCCGCCGGCGCCTCGGTCGCGCTCGATCTCCCGGATCTGCCGCTGACCCTCGAGGACAACGGGGAAGAGCTCCTGATGATGACAGGGTTTGCAGCCCCCTTTCTCGCCACGGAACGATTGCTCGCCATGCTGAAAGCCTGCGAACAGCGGGCCGCACGTCCCGACGAGCCAGGCTTGCAGCTCGGGTTGCGGGGCAAGGCGAGCGATCTCTGGGTGATCGCCGCCCTGCGCTGGCCCGCGCAACAGGTGTCGGCGGCCCATCTCCAGCAGGGAGCGTCCCAGCTACGCCGATTTCGTGAGGTCTGGTCCTCATGAGCGAATTTGCCCGCCTCAACGATCTCTCCCTCAGTCACGGCCTGACGCTGATCAGCAACCGCCCGGCCGGGCCGCTTGCCCCCGCCGCCCGCCCGCAGGGCATGGAGGCCGCCGAGGCGATGGTGATCGACGAGCGGGCAGGTTCCCGATCCGACCGCGAAGCGGAGGAGTGGCTGCTCGCCGAGACCGAAGTCGATCCCGAGCTCCTGCTCCCCAGCGCTTTCAACGAGGCCTTCGATGCCGCCCGCGATGGCCTGCGCGACTGGCTGGTCAACGACCAGGGCACCCAGGCCGAG
>CAZAVT010000507.1:0-1859 GCA_964488395.1 uncultured Burkholderiaceae bacterium
CGACCCCCGCACGAGTGAACCCGCCTTGCGCACCGAGCTGCTGCGGGGGCTACGGCGGTGAGCACCCCACCGCCACGCCTACGGAGGCTCTCTTGGCTCGAACTGCTCGCCTACGGCAGTCTGCGCATGCCACTGGCCCTACTCGAGCTCCCTCTTTTTGTGCTTATCCCCTCGCTCTACGGACAGGGCCTTGGCCTGTCGCTTGCGGTGATCGGCGCTGTGCTGTTTGGGGCGCGCCTCATCGATGCGTTTGCCGACCCATTGATCGGCGCGGTGATGGACCGCAGTGCCGCTCGCCTGAGCCCGCGCCGCTCAATCGCCTGGTCGGCGCCGCTGATGGTTGGTGGGTTCTGGGCGCTGCTCAATCCGCCCGACGGGTCCAGCGAGGCGCTGGCCGCTTGGCTCGCCCTGGGTTCGCTCCTGGCCTACCTGGGCTGGTCGATCGCGAGCATCGCCCACCAGGCCTGGGGTGCAGGCCTCGCGGGTGATGATCGGGGTCGGGTTCGGGTGACCGGGGTACGCGAAGCCTGTGGCCTTGCCGGCGTGCTCCTGTCGGCCGCGCTCCTCGATCCTTCCCGGACCGAGGCGCTGCTGCTGCTCTTTGCGGGTTGTCTCGCGCTCGCGCTCGCAGCCCTTTCCCGTGCCCCAACGCCCTGGATTGCTCATGTTGACACGGCGCAGGCCGTTCAACCGATTCCAAGCGCGGCGACCCTCTTCACCCAGATGGCCCTCCCGGTCACCAGCGATCCCCGAATGCGACGGCTGCTCGCGGTGTTTATGGTGAACGGCACGGCCACTGCGATCCCGGCGACCCTGGTGCTCTTCTTCATCGCCGATGTGCTGGAGGCACCTGGCGCCGCGCCGGGCTACCTGCTGCTCTATTTCGCAGCCGGCGCGTTGGGAATGCCGATCTGGATGGCCGCTGGCGCACGACTGGGCCTCGCGCGGTCTTGGCTTCTGGGCATGGCTGCGTCAGTGCTCGCTTTTGTCTGGGCCTTTGGTCTGGGCCCAGGGGACACAGCCGCCTTCGCGGTGATCTGCGCCTTGAGCGGTCTTGCCTTAGGCGCAGACCTCGCCCTTCCATCGGCGCTTCTCGCGCGGCTGATCACCATGGCCGGGCGTAGCGGCCGTGATGAAGGCGCATACTTCGGTCTCTGGAACCTCGCCACCAAGTTGAACCTGGCCATTGCGGCCGGGGTCGGGCTAGCCGCCCTCGAGCTGCTTGGGTACCAGCCGGGGCTTGGGGGGTCGACGACCCCTCTATCCCTGTCCTACGCAGTGCTGCCGTGTGTGCTCAAGCTCGTCGCTGTCTGGCTCCTGTGGCGCGCGTCGCGCCTGTTTCAACCACCGGGAGATAACCCGCCATGACCCCATATCGCGCGCTGACAGGGCTGCAATCGGTCCAGGACCCTTTCCGTGCGGCTTGCGCGGCGATGCTGCTCGTCCTCTTCGTCTTGTTGGCAACGGCCTGCAGCGCGCCGCAGCCCGCGGCGTACCAGGCCGAGCGACCGGCTCTCGACTTGAAGCAATATTTCAATGGGCGTCTCGATGCCTGGGGCATGTTTCAGGATCGTTCCGGGGCCGTGATCAAGCGGTTCACGGTCGCGATGAACTGTCATTGGCAAGGCGATGTCGGAACCCTCGAGGAAGATTTTGTTTATTCGGATGGGACCCGCGAGCGCCGGGTCTGGACCCTGCGCAAGACCGGCGATGGACGCTATGTTGGGACTGCTTCCGATGTGGTGGGTGAAGCGCAGGGCACCGTGGCCGGCAACGCCCTGCGCTGGAACTACACCCTGGCGTTATCGGTCGACGGCCGCGTCTGGCACGTCGACTTCGACGATTGGATGTTCCTGATC
>CAZAVT010000508.1:0-1855 GCA_964488395.1 uncultured Burkholderiaceae bacterium
TTTCGCCGCCGAACATCAGCGTGTCGACCCGAGCCTCTGTGCCGTCAGCGAGCACTAGGTCCTGGGTCGATTTCTCGATGCCGAGCGAGCCCTTCACGTAGAGGAAATCGGCCAGTGCGATCTCGAGGTCGGCAGTCGCACGCACCAGCGTGCCCCGCGCGCCATCGAAGTCGATGGCAATGGTCTGATCCTCACCGTCCGCGGTGATGCCGCCGGTCGCCACCAGGATCGGCACCGATCCGCTGGGCGCGCTGCCCTCGTCATTGCCCGCCGACTCAGGATCGACATCGCCTTCTGACAGGTCGGCGGCGGGGCCGCCGAAATCGACGACTGTTCGGCCATCGGTGCCGAGGTTCAGTTCGAGTTTGAGATTGCCAGCCTCGGCCTCGAGCAGGGGCAAGCCGACCTCGGTCGCGCTCGCTGCGGTCCCGCTCAGACTCAGCCATCCACGCGGCTTGATCGCCGGATTGCTGGCGTCGGCGAGGGTTTCGAGCTGGAAGACCAGTCCGACATCAATGCCCTGCAATTCGAAGCCGGCAGCAGCGGCATTGGGAGCTTCGTCATCGAGTCGGCCGTCATGATCGGTGTCGAGGCGATAAGGGCCATTGAGTCCGACAAAGCCGTGCAGGTTGCTGCCGCCGATCGCCCAGCGTGTGACTTCAACAGTGGACCGATCCGACAGGACAGCCTGGGTCGACTCGTTACGCAGGTTGAATCGACCGTCGACCGTCACGAACTGCGCCGCGGAGATGGTCATCCCCGCCTGGTAATCGCGGTCCTCGCCGAAATAATCGACGTTGAAGAACATCCCCAGCACATCGGCGTCGGCCTCGGAATGGGCGCTGATCTCCATGGACCGCGCCAGCGGCCGCTCGATCACCTCCAAGGTAACGCCGGTGCCTGACTGGCTGAGGCTGAGAACGGTACTGCCATCGTCGTAGCCGAACAAGCCGCTCGCCGTGCTGAACCGGCCGTTCACCTGTTCTTCCGCGACGATCAGGTCCGCAAACACCATGCCCAGAGCAGGTACGAACACGTCATCGCCGCTCGCACCGCCTGCGGACGCTGCATGCTGCAGATCCAGCGTGCCACCCATCGTGAGCTGTCCGGTGACCTCCAGCCGATCAAACTCTTGTTCGCCGGCGATGCTCAGCCGCAGGCCCTGACCCTCAGCAAAACGCTGATCGCCCTCAATGCGGATCAGTCCCTGTGATCCAGTCCGGCCGAGGAGCAAGGGGGCGGCCTGAACAGCGTACTGCTCGGACCCGATCGCGAGCACATAGCGGCCTGCCGCTGGGCTTTCGCCGAGCGACTGAAGATCCACCGTTCGAGGGACCGCAACGTCAAGGCTGGCGGCGTTGACCACAGGAGACAGCAGCTTGCCGTCGCGACGCAAGCTGATCACCCGGTCACCCGCACCCGTCGCGAGGGTCAGCACACCGTCAACATGAGTCGCCTCGTAAGCCCCGTCGGCCAACTGGTTGATCGCGTCGGCCAGCGCCTGCCCGAGCTCCTCCAGGCTCAGGGCGGAGCGGGCCGATACCCAACTGCCCTCCGTGTCGTAGGAGCCAAAGACCAGCCCGTCGGCAGCACGGATCACCAGATCACCGCCGAGCTCGAAGGCCTGACCGTCAGACGTCCCCACCTGGGTCGCCGCCTCCAGGAGGATCGAGCCGCCCCGCGCCTCGATGCGGCCATCAATCTGAACGGTCGAGTCGGCTCCGCTCGCGCGCAGACGGACATCGCCCTGGGGTCCGGCCGCAAGAGTCGATACCAGATGCAGCAAGGCGCCCTCGGCGCGGGATTCGATCGAGATCGCGACCGCATCCTGCGCCAGCAGGCCGGCCGGAACCGC
>CAZAVT010000509.1:0-1851 GCA_964488395.1 uncultured Burkholderiaceae bacterium
TGGCGCTGTACATCACGTTGGCTGGTTTGATGTCGCGGTGAACATAGCCGTGCTCGGCCATGGCCTTGAGTGATTCCATCGACTGCCGCGCAAGCGCCGCCTTGTCTGCCAGATTGAGGTTCTTCAGCTCTGCAGTCGGAACCCCTTCGGCCTTGGGCAGCACCTGCCCGACGATGACGAACCGGTCGCCGTCTGCCGCGATTCGCTCGCCGTTTTCGGCAGCCCAGCCCTTCATGTGGTCGACGCTGACCGTGTGATACACGTCGTCGTAGCTGTCCTTGATCACATAGGCCAGCGGGTTGGCTGCATGAGGCACTTTGCCGTTGCGCAACGACACCGCGGCGAGCTCGGTCGCGTCCCGATCCATTCGGTATTGCCCATCCTGGTCCTGACGAACCTTGACCTTGGGCAGGAATCGATCGCCGCCCAGTTCACGGAATTCCTTGTAAATGACCCCTTTGTTCGACGTGGCGCCCTCGCCATAGATCTGGCCGTGGCCGCCAGACGCGATGAAGCCCCTTCGATTGTCCAATCCAGCAAAGTCGTAGCCCTGCTGACCCAGTGAATCGTGCACTGAGTGACCCGTCGTGATCGACGTGGCAGGCTTGCGGGAGAGTTCCTTCTGGATCGCGTCGAGCAGACCGTTGAGCCCGCGCGCGGAGCCTGCCCGCTGTTCGGCGGTCTTCTCGTCTAGGTACGCCTTCAGATTCCGGAAATTGGTACTGGTCTCCGGCAGGCCGGTCTTTTTGACGATCTCCAGGATGGCTGCATTCGTCCTCACGAGCTTTTCGGTGCTGGAGAATTTGCGCCCCCACCAGCCCTTGGTCTCGAAGGTCATCCGTTGCTCGGGGTCGGTCGTGTGAACCAGCTTGATCTGCGCCGTCGAGGTCGAATTCCGCCCGACCAGTGTTCGCAGTGCCGAAAAGTCGGTGGACGCCTGCTCCGCGCTCAGATTGCTGCGGATGTTGTCGACGGCACTGATCTGCCGGTTGCCCGCAAGAGAGGTGATCGCTGGCATTTAGCGCAATCCGATGTCAGACGTCGCGAACATCATGGCTTATCCCCGGATCATGCTCGAGAGGTGACTGCGCCAATCGGGCACTTCGAGTTTGGTGGCGCTGGCGGGGGCGCTCTCGCTGGCCTCGCGCCAGAGGGCCTGGAGGGTCTGGCCGCGCTCCAGACCCTCGACAATCCAGTCCTCCAGCGCCTGGGCGGTCAGCGTGTCTAGAGCGCGACTTGCGCGCAGGCCCAGCACGTTATGGTCATCAATGAGGATCTGCCAGCCGTGCTCGGTCCAGGCGGCATGATTGAGCCGGTGTAGCGCGAGTAACGTGGCCGACGGCAGAGCAGCCACGGCGGCATCCTCGCCCAGGGACTGAACCTCGATCACGATCGCCGCCCGTGTCGGGTCTTGTGGGTGTGGCCGGACCAGCGCCTGCAGTTCGCCCGCATCGATCACCAGGAGCTCGGCATCGGGGTCGATGGGCAACTGCATGGCCCTGGAGAAATCAGCCATCAGGGCCTGGAAACGGAGTGTTCTCTCGGGTTCGCTCATCGGCGCAGCGCTTCAAGGAAAAGGCCGCGAAACCCTAGCGCCTGGACGCTTCGGCGTCAATCGGTCCGATGCTCCGATGACGTGCTCCGGGACGGCGCCTTATGCTAGGTGCCCGCCCCGTTGATCGAAGGGGACTCGAGTCGGTCGGAGGGCCTAAAGTTTTCGGGCCTCCCGTCGAGTGCACTGTAGTTGGGTGGAAACAACTTCATCGATCGCTGAGGCGATCATCCGCAGTTCATCCGGCGTCCTTTTTTGTCGAAGGGCCCGGATTCGGCATAGGCGAGCCAGGAGCCGGG
>CAZAVT010000510.1:0-1820 GCA_964488395.1 uncultured Burkholderiaceae bacterium
CCGCACCCAGTTCGTGCCACTGCCGCTCGAGCGTCTCGCGGTGATCGGGATGGGCGATCTGGATCAGCGCACGGCCACGCTCGCGCAAGTTGCGGCCTCGCAGCTCGGCCGCGCCGAACTCGGTGATTACCACATCGACATCGCTGCGTGCCGTTGTGACCGGGCCCGACAAGGCGCCCACGATTCGGCTGACCGAACCATCCTGGGCGGTACTGGGTAGCGCAATCATCGAGCAACCGCCCGGTGAGATCGCCGCCGCACGCACGTAATCGACCTGCCCGCCGACCGCTCCGACGTATTGCCCACCCGCGTTCTCTGCGTTGACCTGACCACTCAGGTCGACCTCGACCGCTGAGTTGAGGGAGATGAAGCGGGACAACTTGGCAAGCACCGTGATGTCGTGGGTATAGCTGGTCGGATGCATGCGAACGGCTGGGTTTCGGTGGCAGAAGTCAAAAAGCCGCCGGGTGCCAATCAGCGCACCGGTGATCGTAAGGCCGGGATCCAATTCCTTGCAGGCATTGGTCAGGGCGCCGCATTCGATCAGCTCGACCACGCTGTCGCCCACCATCCCGGAATGCACGCCCAGATCCCGCCGACTTTTGAGGAGCGACATGACCGCTTCCGGTACGGCACCGATGCCCACCTGCAGCGTTGCCCGATCCGGGATGAATTGCTGGGCGATGCCTGCGATCGCGCGATCGAGGTCGCCGACTGGTGCTGCCGGGACTTCGATCAGCGGTCGGTCACTCTCGATCAGGTAGTCGATCTCGCCGGGATCCAACGGGTCCACGCAGGGCACCTGCGGAACCTGGGCATTGACTTCAGCGACGACCACTCGGGCCTTGCGGATTGCCGAGCGAATGTAGTCGCTCACCAGGCCCAGGCTGAATCGACCCGATTCGTCCGCGGGGGCCACCTGGACGAAGGCCACGTCGCAGGCGAGCGCTCCCTGCTCGATGTATGGCCCGATTCTTGAAACATGGCAGGGCAACAGGTCGAGTACGCCCGCTCGGGCAAGCTTGCGGCTGGTGCCTACCGCTCCAAACGCCTCGAAGCGGATGTGGTCGGCATGCTCGGGCTTGAAGGTGTTTGAAAAGCATGAGCCCATGAACACGCTCACCCCGCCCAGGTGCGCTCTTTGTGCCACCAGCGCTTCGGTGAGGGTCAGGGGCTCAGCGCAGGCCTGTCCCCAGATGATTTGATCGCCCGCACGGACGATCCCGGCAAGCTCCAGCGCTGCGCGACTGATCCTCTGCGTCATGCTGCGCTCCGGGCGGCAATCGCGTCGGCCATCGCGATCGCAGCCTGTGCCCGTTTGAGCAGTGGCCCATCGATCATACGGCCCTGGAAGTCGATCGTGCCGAGCCCGCGTGCCGTCGCCTGCTCATAAGCGGCGACCAGAGCACGCGCAAAGCTCACCTCCGCCTCGGTCGGTGCAAAGACGCGATTGCTGATCTCGACCTGCTTGGGTACCACGCAGATCTTGCCCTGATAGCCCAGGTCTCGACCCTTGATTGCATCCTCGCGACAGCGCTCGTCGTCACGAATCTCTACCACTGCCTGATCGATGGCGGTCAGACCGGCTGCACGCGCCGCGAGCACCACCTGGGATCGGGCGTACAGAACCTCGTCACCGCCTGCCGTGCGGCGAGCGCCGAGGTCCGAGGCATAGTCCTCGGCGCCGAAATAGATCGACGTGAGCCTTGGATGAGCTGCGCAAAGCTCTACCGCCCGGATCACGCCCATCATCGATTCGATGCCGCCCATGACCTCGATTCGCCGCCGCCCCGGGTGCTCGGTCTCGGCCCGTTCAATGA
>CAZAVT010000511.1:0-1818 GCA_964488395.1 uncultured Burkholderiaceae bacterium
AAGAGCGACGTCTCGGCCGAAGTAGTCCGCATTGCATGCAGCCCCGATCAAGTCGAGCTGACTCATCGTCAGTGCGCCCGAGAAGAGGCCGGTGGCCGAGCCTCCGGCCATCTCACGGACCACCAGTTTCAGTTCACCAGGGGTTTGCTCGTTGCCGGTCTGCACCAAATCGAACCAGAGGCCCTCGTGCAGCCCGAAGAGCCCGCTCGCGCTTGTAAAGCGCCCGGATACGCTACCGTAGCGGAGGATGACGAACTCGTCCCCTGCCTTCGGTTCGAAACCACCCCAGAGGCTGAGTTGAAGCTCGCCCCCAAGCCTCGCACGACCGCCCACGTCGATCCAGTCGTAGGCCGCCTCGAAGGAGGACTGACCACTCGCAGGTAGCGTCCCACCGAGCTCGATCACGGTGGTTGCCGTCGGCGCGAACTCACCAGTGATTCTCAGAACACCCGGGGAATGGCCCGGGCTTATGACGCCTTCACTGATCACGGAGCCGTCAAAAGTGCCACTGCCGCCCAGTGCCCAGCCCTGCTCCAGTCGCAGAACCCGCGCGCCGTCCTGAACCACGTTGGCCGACAGCTCGCTGATCTCCAGCCGGCGCGGATTGCCAGTTCCCTGGAACGGAGCGAGGGCGATCCGCTCGACGCCGGCTCCAGCGACCGTGACGCTTTGATCAACCAGGTGGCCCGCGTCGTCTGCGACCAGCGACAAGGGCGGGACAACCCACTGTCGGGACGGGCTGGTCAGGTTCGAGGATCCGGACGCCGGATCCTGGGAGCCAGGCGCGATTGGGGCGCCGTCGGCTGAAGACCCGGCGCGATTCGAAAGGGGCGCCAGCAAGACCGGCATCGATCCAACGATCGGACCAGCCGACAGCAGCAGGCGCGGCTCGAGAGACTCGACCAGGAACGTCCTCACCCCCGAGCCTCGGGCGCGCGATCGCATCACCCTCACTCCGGCAGCCTAATGATGAACAACACCACCGATCGGGGTGACTGAGCGCCTGCAAACCATGAAAATATCGACGATCCGCCAGAACTCGGGGCGAGCGCCAAAGGGCCGACCGAAGCGACATTGACCTGACCAGGCCCTGCAAGCGTAGCGTTCAGGGCTGTCATTGGATAGCGTCAAAATTCGTACGGGCTGATGCAATATTTGCAGCAGCTAACCCAAGGTCCTAAAACCCAAAATTAAAGGATAGTGATGACTTTCCACATCGGCTTGACCCGCGATCTTTTCCAGCCCGACGGCAGCCCGACCTTCGGCGCTGGGGCACTCGACATCCTCGATCAGGCGAACGACGTAGCATGGGAAGTGATCCCCGAATCGGTGGATGAGATCACCCCCGCCATCGCGGCCCGATACGACGGACTCTATGTCAACGCACCTCGAGTCAGCCGGGATAGCGTGTCACGCGCCGATTGCCGCCTCAAGATCGTGTCCCGCCATGGGGTCGGCTACGACTCGGTCGACACCCGCGCACTGGCCGAACGGGGCATCCTGCTCACCAATACGCCGGTCGCGGTTCGCCGCCCTGTGGCGGTCGCGACACTGACCCTGATCTTTGCCCTCGCCGGACGCCTCTTGCAAAAGCACCACCTGACACGGGCAGGCCGGTGGAGCGAGCGGACCAGCCATATGGGCCAGGGTCTGACGACGAGAACCCTGGGCGTGATCGGCGCGGGCGGGATCGGCCGCGAGTTGCTGGAGCTTGCAGCGCCCTTCGGCTGGTCGATGCTCGCCGCCGACCCGCAGGCCGAAGCGCAGGCGATCAAGGCGCTAGGCGCCGAACTGGTCCCGCTCGACGATCTGCTGCAG
>CAZAVT010000512.1:0-1811 GCA_964488395.1 uncultured Burkholderiaceae bacterium
ACCGGGGCCGGCCCCGCCGATGAGGCCGACAGCGGCGCGCCGAGCTTGTCCTTGAGCTCGAGCACCAGCCGCTCGGCGGTCTTTCGGCCAATCCCCGGGATCTTGACGAGTCGAGTGACCTGCTGGCCGGCGATTGCAGCTGCGAACTCGTCGACCGACATGCCGGAGAGGACGGCGAGCGCAGTCCGGGCACCGATCCCGGAAATGCGGATCAGCTGTCGAAACGTGTCGCGCTCGCCTGCCGTCAGAAAACCGTAGAGCGACTGGTCGTCCTCTCGAACGATGAACTGGGTCAGCAGCACCACCGGCGCACCGCATTCGGATAGCTCGCAATAGGTGCTCATCGGCACGTCGACCTCATAGCCAACGCCCCCCACATCGACGAGGACTGTCGGCGGGGATTTTTCGAGCAGGGTGCCGGACAGACGACCGATCATGATCTCAGTTGAGGCCCATTCATCGCGCCCGGGCGGAGCGCCGATTCAGCGATGGTGGATGTTACCGCAGCCGGCCTCTTCGCGAACGCGCACCGCTTCGGGCGAGTCGATCGAGGGCGCCGCTGCGGCTCAACTCGCCGGCCAGGCGCGAGGCGTGGGCGTGGCAGATAGCGCAGGCCAGCGCATCGGCCGCGTCGGCCGATGGCTCGCCCGGCAAGCGCAGCAATCGGGTCACCATCGCCTGGATCTGCTCCTTGGTCGCCCGACCGTAACCCACCACGGATTGTTTCACCTGGAGCGCCGTGTATTCGTGGACCTCGATCTCATGGATCGCCAGGGTCGTGAGCGCGGCGCCGCGGGCGTGTCCCAGCGCCAGGGTGGCCTGAGGGTTGACGTTCACGAAAACGATCTCGACCGAGGCGAGGCTGGGCCGGTGATGGCGCACGACCTCGGTCAGTCCGTCATGGATCGTGCGCAGCCGCGTGGCCAGTGCGCCATCGGGCACCTTGATCACGCCGCTTGCAACGTAGGATGCCTGGGCGCCGAGGACATCGATCACGCCAAAGCCGGTGCGGCGCAGGCCAGGGTCGACCCCGAGGATACGCACGGTCCCCGGTGGCAAGTGGTCCGCGGCCCGCACCACGTCTGCGCTCAGTGCCTGAAGTGTCGAACGCCCGTGAACACCATCGCGACCCCTTGTTCGTCGGCGGCTGCGATCACCTCCGCGTCGCGCACGGAACCACCGGGCTGGATCACGGCGCGCGCGCCGGCCTGAGCGAGCACATCCAGACCATCGCGAAACGGGAAGAACGCGTCCGAGGCGACGACCGATCCCTGCAGGCTCAGACCTGCCGCCTCGGCCTTGATCGACGCGATCCTTGCCGAATCGAGTCGGCTCATCTGGCCTGCGCCGATGCCCAGCGTCATGCCCCCACCGCAGTAGACGATCGCATTGCTCTTCACGTATTGGGCGACCTGCCAGGCAAACAGCAGGTCTCGCAGCTGCTTCCCATCGGGGTGTAACCGGGTCACGATCTTGAGGTCTTCTGCCCGGAGTTGATGCTGATCGGCGGTCTGGATCAGAACGCCCGAACCAACCCGCTTGATGTCGATCGCGTTGCGCCCCTGCGAGGGGTCAGAGCCCGACGGTAGCGCGATCTCGAGCAAGCGAAGATTGGCCTTGGCCTGGAGAACGGCCAGGGCATCGGCGCTGAAGCTGGGCGCGATCAGGACCTCGACGAACTGGCGCGATACGGCCTGCGCCGCCATTGCATCGAGCGGCCGGTTGAAGGCGATGATCCCGCCAAACGCCGAGGTCGGGTCGGTTCGAAAAGCCTTTTCGTAACTTTCGAGCGGATTGGCCCCGAGTGCCAC
>CAZAVT010000513.1:0-944 GCA_964488395.1 uncultured Burkholderiaceae bacterium
TGCTCGAACGGGCCCGCAATTCCTCCTTCCGGCCCTCGCTGGTGACCGACCAGACCTCGGCGCACGACCCCTCCAATGGCTACCTGCCTGAGGGCTGGAGCGTTGAGCGTTGGCAGGTCGAGCGGCTGTCCAATCCGGCCGCCGTGGCGGCCGCGGCGCGTGAGGCCATTAGCCACCATGTCCGCGCGATTCTTGGCTTCCAGGCGATCGGTATTCCGTGCGTTGATTACGGCAACAACATCCGGCAGGAGGCCTTCGATGCTGGAATCACCGAGGCCTTCGATTTCCCAGGTTTCGTGCCGGCCTACATCCGACCTCTCTTCTGTCGTGGCAAGGGTCCCTTCCGCTGGGTCGCGCTGTCGGGTGACCCTGAAGATATTCGAGCGACGGATGCCAAGATGCGCGAGCTGTTTCCGCAGGACCGCATGCTCAACCAGTGGCTCGACATGGCCTCGAGCCGGATTCGGTTTCAGGGGCTGCCGGCCCGTATCTGCTGGATTGGGCTCAATGAACGACATCGCGCTGGGCTCGCGTTCAATGAGATGGTGCGTCGCGGCGAGTTGAAGGCACCGGTCGTCATTGGTCGTGACCATCTCGATTCGGGGTCGGTTGCGAGTCCGAACCGTGAGACCGAGTCGATGCGCGATGGCAGCGACGCGGTGTCGGATTGGCCACTGCTGAACCTGCTCCTCAACTGCGCGAGCGGTGCGACCTGGGTGTCGTTTCATCACGGCGGCGGCGTCGGTATGGGCTATTCGCAGCACTCGGGCATGGTGATCGTCTGCGACGGCACGCCGGAGGCCGGGCGCAGGATCGAGCGCGTGCTCTGGAATGACCCTGCGACTGGGGTCATGCGCCATGCGGATGCCGGCTACGAGTCGGCAATTGCCTGCGCACGCGATCAGGGCCTCGATCTGCCGATGATCGGATAAGTGATTTTCAGA
>CAZAVT010000513.1:954-1801 GCA_964488395.1 uncultured Burkholderiaceae bacterium
CCGGAGACGCGGCCGTGGACTTGTTTCAGCTGGAGATCGGGGACTCCCCCCTTTTGGTGTCCTTCCCGCACGTCGGTACCTACTTGCCTGCTGGGATTGCCGAGCGCCTGACGCCCGAGGCCTTGCTTCTGCCAGATACCGACTGGCATCTACCGCTTCTTTACGATTTCGCGGGCGAGCTGGGCGCGACTCGCTTGATCGCGACCCACTCCCGGTACGTGGTCGACCTCAATCGTCCACCTGATGGCGTCAATCTCTACCCCGGACAGAAGACCACCGGACTGGTACCGGTCGACACCTTTGCCGAGCAGCCGCTCTATCGGGGCGCGTTACCTGATGAGGCGGAAATCACCGAGCGGGTCGCCCGCTACTGGCGTCCCTACCACCGGGCGCTGCGCACACAGCTCGATCGGATTCGCGAGCGACACGGTTACGCGCTGCTCTGGGACGCGCACAGCATCATCTCGGAGGCCCCGCGGCTGTTCGATGGCCGGCTGCCAGACCTCAATCTGGGCACTGCCAGTGGCAGGTCCTGTAGTCAGGGCCTGGGCGAGTCCCTGCTGGATCTCGCGCGTGCCCATCCGGCCTACAGCTCAGTGCTGAACGGTCGCTTCACTGGCGGCCACATCACGCGTTCCTTCGGCGAGCCCGCCGCAGGCGTCCATGCGGTCCAGCTTGAGATGAGCACCCTCATCTACATGGACGAACGGCCGCCCTATGAGCTTGATGAGAGGCGCGCGCGATCATTGCGTCCGCTGCTGCGCGCCTTCCTTGAGCGCATGCTGGATTGGGGCCAGCAGCAGGCGGCAGTGCGTCGTGCCTGAGCCTGACGTTCCCGTGCGACCGG
>CAZAVT010000514.1:0-1795 GCA_964488395.1 uncultured Burkholderiaceae bacterium
GGGCTCGAAGACTTCGGCCTTGCGCGGCACCTGCTGGTTCGCGATGGGCTCGAGTACCCCCGCCACCGACAGCTCGTACATGTCGAGGTCGGCGAGAAGTGCCACATCCATCGAGCCTCGACGGGACTTAGCCTCGGCGCGGACCTTGGTCGTTCGGGCCACCGCATTGCCAGTGTCGTAGACGATCTCCAGGCCCTTGGCCTGAGGGTTCACGATTTTCTGGAGCAGGTTCTGGTAGTCACCGCCCCAGGTGCCCACGACAACCTGGTTCTCGTTGGCGAGCGCTTCGCGAGCGCCCAGACCCAGCGAGGGGGCGAGTGCAGCGCCTGCGGCACCTTGGAGGAGGATCCTGCGACTGCGATCGTAGCTCATGGGGAGATCTCCGGGTTGGATGAATGAAACGCTTGGGTCGGGACCCGCCGCGGCGCAAGCCGAACGGGCGAATCAGGCAACTGTGCGTCAATCCAGTCAGCCTCGCAATCACGGACGATCACGATGATGCTCGATGATCGCGGCGCGCGATGATCGTGCAGCCTCGGGGCACGCTCGACCGCGCCGAACACGGTACCGACCGATTGCAGCAGGATCGGCTCGGCCTCACCGTCGAGCTGGACGATCGCCTTGAAGCGCAAGAGTCGCTCGCCCAGGAGGCCCGCCAGATCATCGACCCAGGCCGCGAATGCCGGCCAGGTAAGGGACCCATCCGGCTGACCTTGCAAGACCCGCAGGCGCGGGTGCGGTAATCGTCGCAGGCGCTGAGCCGCAGGGGCTTCGGCCGAAGCCGCTTCGCCCCGGGCGAAGGCCCGCGCCACCCGGCGCTCGATCTCCATCTCGACCACGGACTCCGCGAGCGGATTGACGGTCATCGCGCCAATACGTGCGGCCGCAAGTCCGTCAGCATCGACCTGATCGAGCTTGGTCACGACGATCCGCTGCGCGGCCGCCCATTGGGCGAGCGCCTCATCCATCTGCAACTCGGGAGCGCTGATCGAGCGGGTCGCGTCGAAAGTGGCGAGCACCCGAAAGTCGATTCTCATCCCGACCAACTCCCGATCGCGCAGCGTCGCCAGCACCTCTCCGGGCCTTGAAATGCCACTGGTCTCGAGCACGATCCGTTCGAGCTTGGGAGCACCCGGTGGTCGTGGCATCGCGAGCAAGCGCAGCACCGTGTCAACGAGCGAACTGCGCAGCGAGCAGCAGACACAACCGTTATCGAGCATCAGCACGGGATCCTCGGGTGCCTGCGCCTGAATCACGGCCGCGTCGATCCCGACCTCTCCGGCCTCGTTCACGATCACTGCGGTATCGCGCAGATCGCGCCCGCTCAGGAACTGCCCGAGCAGCGTCGTCTTGCCACTGCCCAGGAAGCCGCAGAGGATGACGAACTCAAGGACCGGGCGGTCGTTCATCGGCATGACCCTGCCAGCTATGGTCGACCATGTCGCGGACATCGGCGAGCAGCTCGTCGACCTGATAGACCATCCCAGCGCAGACGGTCTGCTGGAGGCAGCGCTCCCACTGGGCCCGACCGGTCTCATCGTTGAGCCGCCAGGCACCGGTGGCATAGAGCAGCTTGAAGTCCTCGAGCGGATTTCGATCGTGCACCAGCAGGTCAGCGCGCTTGCCCACGTCGATCGAGCCGGTGTCCTCCTCGATGCCCAGGAGCTCAGCGCACAGGTGGGTCGCAGAGCGCAAGGCCTCGAGCGGATTGAATCCCGCTTCCTGCAAGAGTTCGAGCTCGCGGATCAAGCCAAAGCCGTAGACCTGGAAAATGAAACCCGAATCACTGCCCGTA
>CAZAVT010000515.1:0-1792 GCA_964488395.1 uncultured Burkholderiaceae bacterium
ACGCGACCACGGTATTCGAAGGAATCCGCGCTTACAAGCTGGCCGAACCGGGCCGATTTGCCTTCTTCAGGCTGCGCGAACACCTCGACCGGCTGCGCTTCGGCATGAAGGTGATGCGGATGGCGCCCAGCTTCGAGGATGACTACCTGACCGATTGCCTGACTCGCCTGCTGCGCGCCAACGAGCCAGACGATGACGTCTACATCCGGCTGCTCGTCTACATCGAAGGGCAAGGTCTGATGGCCACCAGCGGGCCCATCGGTTTCACTGCAGCCGCGATGCCGCGCGAGCGGCCGCGCTTTGCCGAAACCGGCATGAGCCTCGGTGTCAGCTCATGGAGTCGGCTCTCGGACAACGCGAGTCCGCCGCGGGTCAAGGCTGCAGCCAATTATCACAATGCCCGACTGACGCAGATGCAGGCCAAGGCCGATGGCTACGATGGAGCGCTCATGCTGACTCCGGGTGGCAAGGTGTCCGAGACACCAATCGCCTGCTTTTTCATGGTGCGCGAGGGGCGTCTCATCACCCCTGGAGCCAGCTCCAATATCCTCGAAAGTGTGACCCGAGATACCCTGCTCACGCTCTACCGCGAGTTGCGGGGCGAACCGGCCGATGTCCGTGAAGTCGACCGAAGCGAGCTTTACATGGCTGACGAGGCCTTTGTCTGTGGCACCGGACAGGAAATCATTCCGGTGGTCTCGATCGATCGGCTAGCAGTCGGCGATGGTCAGCCCGGTCCGCTGACTCGGCAATTGCAGGCGGCCTATTTCGACGTGGTGCGTGGCGCGAGTGGCCAGCATCCCGAGTGGCGCACCCTGATCTGATTCAGACGGCCGCATTACCGCTCAGCGATTTCTTCAACTGTCGACTCACGCACGGAACATCATGGACTTTCGCCTGACCCCCGAACAACAAGAATTCAAGGACTCCGTCACCCGCTTCGCGAAAAAGCACCTCGCCGAAGGCGCGGTGGCTCGGGCCCACGAACCCGCCTATCCCTGGGATATTTCAAAGTTGATGGGCGCCAGCGGTCTGCTCGGTATCACGATCCCGGAGGCCGACGGCGGTCAGGGCGGCAGCCTGATGGACGCGATTCTTGCCATCGAGGCCATCGCGTCAGTGTGCCCACGCAGCGCTGACGTGATCCAGGCCGGAAGCTTCGGGGCGATACGGGTTCTGGCCGAATATGGCACACCCGCTCAGAAGGACCGCTACCTCAAGCGACTACTGGCGGGCGAGGGCGTGATCTCGGTCGGCATGACCGAACCGGAGGCCGGGTCGGCCGTCACAGACCTCACCACCACGGCGACCCCTGATGGAGAGGGATTTCGCATCAACGGCAGCAAGGTCTTCACCACGCATGCGTGGTACGCCGATGTGATCCTCGCCTACGTTCGCTATGGCCCGGGCCTCAACGGGATCGGCTCGGTGCTCATCGACACCCGCAGCGAAGGCGTGCGCTTTGGTAAAAAAACGTCGTTCATGTCCGGGGAGGAATGGGCTCAGTCCTGGTTCGACAATGTCTATGTTCCACCCGAGAACGTGCTGCTGCGCGAGGGTGGCTTTCGCAAGCAGATCGCCGGTTTCAACGTCGAGCGGATTGGCAATACCGCGCGTTCGCTCGCCCTGGGTCGGTATGCCTATGAAGCCGCCCGGGAATGGGCCACGCAACGCAAACAGTTCGGTCGACTGCTCGCCGAGTTCCAGGGCCTGCAGTGGAAGTTCGCCGACATGAAGGTCAAACTCGACGCTGGGCAACTGCTGCTCTATCGCGCGGCCTGCAACGCCGACG
>CAZAVT010000516.1:0-1769 GCA_964488395.1 uncultured Burkholderiaceae bacterium
GTCTTCGAGCTTCTGTACGTCACGGCTTTTCATGAGAAACATCAGATCGGCGGTGCGCAGATAGCCGAGGACCTTGAGGCCCCGACCTTCGATGTAACCCGAGGTCATCTTGGTAAAACCCTCGGCAAAGCACTTGTTGCCCATTTCGGTTGCCGACAACGCGAAGGGCAGACTCGCCAGACCAATGCGGGCGTCCAGCGCTTCCAGCCGAGAGGTCACCGGCCAGACCATCTGAACCGAGCCAGTACCCAGTGCCGCGAGACCATCGCGGTCGTTATAGAGCTGTGAGGAATCGAAATATTTGCCGCTGATCGCCCCATTGGTACGCTTCCTCACCTCATCAATGAACTGGATGATGTAAGGGCTCGGATTGACGCTCACCGGAATCTCGCTGGTGATAATCATGTCGACGGACTGAGCCGGCGCAACCGAACAGAATGACAGTCCGGCCGCGAAGGCAAGCAGGCTTTTCCGTAGGGTTTGACGTCTTGTGTTCATGAGCACTCTCCGGTGACAGGATGATTCGATCAGTTGGGTGAACGTGAAAGCAGCGAGACGCCTCAAGCCGACCGCCGCCGGTGCCAGTCAGTGATACGCTGAAAGAGGCGGCCGAGCCCGAGGATCGCAGACTCGCCCAGTGGCCGACCCACAAACTGCACGCCCAGCGGCAGGCCGCGGCGAGAAAAACCCGCCGGGACATTGAGCGCTGGCACGCCGAGGTAATTGATGCCGCGGGTCCAGAAAGACAGCCGGGAGAACTCGCGCTCAAGCACCGCCTCGTCTCGCCCCACGGTCTCATCCACGCGCGGCGCATCGCCGGGAACGGTCGGCAGAAGTAAAACATCAGCCCCCTGAAACGAATCCCGAAGAAACGCCTGCAGGAGCGGCGAGCGCAGGCGTAGGGCATCGTAATAATCCATCCCGCTCAACACCAGACCCCGCGACAATCGACGCCGCACTTGCCGGCCATAGCCTGATGCCGGGTCAGACAACCACTGCCGGTGGATTGCGGCCGACTCAGCCGCGAGAACAATCGATCCCATGCGCCCTGTCAGATCGAGATCGATTGCCGGGACGTCGATGCATCGCACGCCAGCCTCAGCGAGCACGCGGCGGGTCGAGGCAAGCGCCGTCTCCATCTCGTCGGAGATCCCATCAGAGCGGGAGAGATCAGGAACCGCCAAGGTCAAGCTGCGGGCTGCATCGGCGCCAAGCCCACCACCGAAACAACCGAGCGGCACGCAGGAACGATCGCGCGTATCGGGCCCTGACATCGCTGCGAAGGCCCAGGCGCACAGGTCGACCGAGCTTGCGAGTGGCCCGACGCAATCGAGGCTCGGCGACAAGGGCATGACGCCTGCGACACTCAACCGATGCTGGGTAGGCTTGAGACCAGTGACGCCGCAAAGGGCCGCAGGCAAACGAACCGACCCGCCGGTATCCGACCCGATGGCGAGCGGCACATGACCTGCGCCAACCGACATGCCCGCGCCGCTCGAGCTCCCCCCCGAAACGTGATCGACATTCCAGGGGTTGCGCCCAGGCCCGTAGGCCGCGTTGAGTCCGGTCGGCGACATTGCGAACTCGGCCATGTGCTGACTTCCCAGCACAATGGCACCCGCAGCCTCGAGACGAGAGACGAGCGTTGCATCTTCGTGCGCGATCGGCGCCTGCTCGCGCATGGGCGAGCCCCAGGTGCTTCGCCACCCCTTCCGGTCGAACATGTCCTTCAGGCCAACCGGTACGCCGTGCAGAGGGCCTCTCACCCG
>CAZAVT010000517.1:0-1741 GCA_964488395.1 uncultured Burkholderiaceae bacterium
TAACGCTCGAACGCCTCGATGGCATAGCGTTCGGCGGTCGAGCCGATGTCGCCGCGTTTGGCATCCAGGATCACCGGGATGCCGGGGTGCTGCTCGTGGATATGCCGAATCAAGGCCTCGAGCGCACCTTCGGCGCGTAGCGCTGCGAAGTGAGCGATCTGGGGCTTAAAGGCGCAGGCCGACTCGGCCGTCGCGTCGATGATCGCCTTGCAGAAGTCGAACAGCGACGCCTCATTGGCTGGGAGCCCCGCAGGCATGCGCGCCGGATCTGGGTCGAGTCCGACGCACAGCATCGAATCGGCGCGTTGCCAGGCCGTTCTGAGGGACAATAGAAAATTCACGCCGTTCGTCCTGTCACGCTATGTCAACCCGCCCGATTCTAATGGTTCGATTCAATCTCCCTGCGCGGGGCCACGCTTGACCGGACCTCAGCAGGTACCGCTCCGTGATCTCTGGATGGTCGTGGTGATTTCGATCACCTGGGGCTTCAACTGGACCGCTATGAAGACCGGCGTGACTGAACTCCCGCCGATGACGTTTCGTGTCCTGACGCTTCTCGCCGGCACGGCGATGATCGGACTTCTGGTGCGTGTGCAGTCCGCCAGTCTGCGAGTGGCCCGCGCGCATTGGCGCGAGCTCTTCATGATTACGCTTGCCAATTCGCTGGTTTGGTCGGTGCTTGCGATCTACGGCGTGGCTCTGCTGTCCTCCGGTCGAGCCGCGATCCTGGGCTACACGATGCCGATCTTTACCGCGGTGATCGGTATTCTGGTGTTTGGTGAACGCCCCAGCTTGCGGCTCGGGTTGGGGGTGCTGGCGGCAGCGCTCGGTGTGCTGCTCCTCCTTTGGAACGAGCTGTCGACGATCGGCGGCAGCCCGCTTGGTGCGATCCTGATCCTGGTGTCGGCCGCTGCCTGGGCTTACGGGACCCACCTCATGCGCCGGCGGCGCCAACCCACCTCGGCGTTGGTGATTACCTTCTGGTCGATGCTGATCACCTTCGTGATCTGTGGGCTCTTCGCGCTCGTGACCGACTGGGGCCGCTGGGATGGGCGAATCTCCGCGGCGGGATGGGCGTCGTTGCTTTACAACGGGCTCCTTGCCTACGGGATCGCGCAGTGGCTCTGGTACCGCCTGGTTTCGACGGTGACCCCGGTGGCGAGCAGCCTGTCGGTGATGAGTATCCCAGCCATTGGCCTGCTGTCTGGAATGATCTGGCTGGGCGAGCCCGCCGCCTGGCAGGACTGGCTCGCGCTCGTGTGCATCGTGATCGCGATTGCGACGGTCGTCCTGCCGCAACGGCGCTCAGGGTCGCGCCCACTCTGATGGCGTGATTCGAGCGCCCCGAAGGCTCTTCGCGCTGCGCTCCAAGCGATCAAGGGCCACGCCGCGCTGCTCAACCCAGATGCTTTTTCCAGAATTCGAGCATGCGGCGCCAGGCGAGCGCGGCGCTCGCCGCATCATGCACCGACTCGCGTTGTTCATTGACGAATCCGTGATCCGCATCGTAGCGGTGCAGATCGGCGCCGATGCCTGCTGCCTTGAGCGCAGCCTCGAAGCTATCGACCGCTTGTGGCGTGCACCAATCATCGCGGTTGGCGAAATGGCCTTGCAGGGGGATACGAATCTTGGCCGGGTCGGCCGCCTGCGCGGGCGGGATGCCATAGAAGCAGACGCCAGCGTCGAGTTCGGGGATCCGAACCGCACCGATGATGGTCACCGCTCCGCCCATGCAAAAGCC
>CAZAVT010000518.1:0-884 GCA_964488395.1 uncultured Burkholderiaceae bacterium
TGCCGACAATCGGTACGCCGTGGGCCTCGAGCGCCAGTGCAAGCTTGAGCGGTGTCTGGCCACCGTACTGCACGATCACCCCGACCGGTTTTTCGACCGCAACGATCTCGAGCACATCCTCAAGCGTGACCGGCTCGAAGTACAGTCGATCCGACGTGTCATAGTCGGTCGACACCGTTTCGGGATTGCAGTTGACCATGATGGTCTCGTAACCATCCTCACGCAGCGCGAGCGCGGCGTGCACGCAGCAATAATCGAATTCGATCCCCTGTCCAATTCGGTTCGGGCCGCCCCCAAGCACGATCACCTTGCGTCGATCAGTCGGCGAGGACTCGTCCTCTTCATCGTAGGTCGAATACATATAGGCGGTGCCGGTCGCAAACTCGGCAGCACAGGTATCGACGCGCTTGTAGACCGGGCGCACTGCGAGGGCGTGCCGACGGCGACGGACCGCATCGGCGCTCGCGCCGGTCAGCCGGGCGATCCGCCGGTCGGAAAAGCCGCTCGCCTTGAGGTGTTTGAATTCCTCGGCCGTCAGCGAATCAAGCGCACGACTGCGCAGCAGCGACTCCAGTCGGAGTAAGTCGCCGATCTGCGCCAGGAACCAGGGGTCGATACCAGACTCCTCGTGGATCTCCTGCACGCTCATGCCGACCCGAAAGGCGTCACCCACGTAGAGAATGCGCTCCGGACCGGGCTCGCCGAGCTCGGTAGCAATCTCGTCCCGGTCGGTGCTTCGCTCGTCAAGGCCATCAATGCCGGTCTCGAGTCCTCGGAGCGCCTTCTGGAAGCTCTCCTTGAACGTACGCCCGATGGCCATCACCTCGCCGACTGACTTCATCTGAGTGGTGAGACGGGAATCCGCCTGCGGAAATTTCTCGAAC
>CAZAVT010000518.1:894-1202 GCA_964488395.1 uncultured Burkholderiaceae bacterium
AAACCTTGGAATCTTGGTCACCACGTAGTCGATCGTCGGCTCGAACGACGCAGGCGTCGCACCACCGGTGATGTCGTTGCGCAGCTCGTCGAGCGTGTAGCCAACGGCGAGCTTGGCGGCGATCTTCGCGATCGGAAACCCCGTGGCCTTGGAGGCCAGCGCCGACGACCGGCTGACCCGGGGATTCATCTCGATCACGATCATCCTGCCGTCGCGCGGACTGATCGCGAACTGCACATTGGAGCCCCCGGTGTCGACACCGATCTCGCGCAGGATCGCGATCGAGGCATCGCGCATCAGCTGATACT
>CAZAVT010000518.1:1212-1506 GCA_964488395.1 uncultured Burkholderiaceae bacterium
GATCGCGCACGACCTCCATCTCGAATTCTTTCCAGCCGATCAGAGACTCCTCGATCAGCAGTTCGCGGGTGGGCGAGGCCTCGAGCCCGCGCCGGCAGATCGCCTCGAACTCCTCGGCATTGTAGGCAATGCCCCCACCGGTGCCACCCAGGGTGAAGCTGGGCCGGATGATGACTGGAAAGCCGACCGACTTCTGGCCCGCCCAGGCCTCCTCGAGCGAGTGCGCGATCGCCGACCGCGCAGAGCCCAGGCCGATGCGGGTCATGGCTTCCTTGAATTTTTGCCGATCCTCGG
>CAZAVT010000518.1:1516-1737 GCA_964488395.1 uncultured Burkholderiaceae bacterium
ACCTGCCAGGTGATTGGCTCGATGTAGGTCACATCGGCAGTCTCCGGGTCGGTCATGATCGTGGCCGGATTGCTGTTGACCAGAATCACCCGGTAGCCCTCCTGGCGCAAGGCTTTGCAGGCCTGAGCGCCGGAGTAATCGAATTCGCAGGCCTGACCGATCACGATCGGACCCGCGCCGATGATCAGAATGCTCTGCAGGTCGGTACGTTTGGGCATGTC
>CAZAVT010000519.1:0-1707 GCA_964488395.1 uncultured Burkholderiaceae bacterium
TGAGCGCTGTCGCACAGGAGGTCGCTCGGGCCAACGACCCGCGTTTTTCTGCTTTTGCCCTCTCTGATCGGGGCAGCTTTGCGAGCTTTGTACGGCATCAAACCCGCATCGAGGATCGGGCGAGTTTGCGTGAGGTGGTCCTTGCCTCGCTCGACCCCTTTACCGGCGGGTCTCGGGACCGCGACCTTCGCTTGCCGCTGCCATCGAGCTGTGTGGGCCGCAGCACGCAGCTCGACAAATGGACCCTTTGGATGAGAAAGCGCGGTTCGACCGAGCTCTCCGACGACCTCGACCGCTGGCAGGCCCTGGACACCACCTCGCTCCATGACTGGCGTGGCAGTGGTCTCTTTGGGCTCGGCGCCTGTCGTGATCTGGAGGCCCTGCCCCTCGGATGGGGTGCAGCCGCAGCCGGGTCGCGCACCGTCGAGTCGGCGCGCGCCGCCTCAGCCAGTTCCCTGAGCGTCAATCCGCTCGCGAGCCGTCTCGCAGGTTCTGAACTGGACGCTCAAGACAACGTACCGGACTACCGTGGTCTTGCCCGGCCCTATGATTTGAGCGATCGCGGTCAGGCCGAGCCGGTCAGTCGAGTGGCTGTCCTGGTGCGTGCTGATCGGACGCGCGGGCTGGTCGATACCGCCGTGGCTCGCTTGGTCGGTTCGGCCGAGCCCACGGGATCGGAGGCTGGCGCGCAGTGGCCAGCACAGCTTTGGGCACTCGCTGCGGCGGAAGTGTATTTCCGCGCGCCGCCAGGTGCACAGCGGATCGAGTACGCGAGTTTGTTCAGCCCGTTCTGGCAGGCCCGCCTCGTGAGTCCTACCGATGCCGAGCGAGCGGAGGCCGACCGCCATGCGCGTTGACGATCGTTGTCACCATGCTTCGGGGCAGGCGTTGATCGAGACCCTGCTGGTCGGCGCGCTGTTGTCGATGCTCGCAGCGCTGTCGCTCCTCTTGGCTCGGCTGCAGGCGCTCGATCACAGCACCGCGGCGGCGACCCATGCCATCGCTGCGGAATGCGCGACCGCTCGCGTGGTCTGTGCCGATGGCCCAGCGACCGAGCCGCTCGCCGCCGCCCCTTTGCGTCGCCAGTTCGGTCAACGCGATCGTGATGTCTTGAGTGGCGATTCGATCGATCCAGCCAGCCCGCCCTCGGTCGAGCATCCTTTCTTCCGCGGTCTCGATGGTCGTTCGCTTGTTCAGTGGGGGCTCTGGCGTCCTCCGGTGCGCGAGGCGGTTCGCTTCGATGCCGGGCCCAAGGTTGCCGCTCGGGCCTCGGGTTCGCCTGGCGAGGCAGTGGGCGACGCGCTGTTGCGTGAGGCGGGTCCGGCTCGATTTGGCCTCGACGCCGCGGCAGGGCTTTTCACCACGGAGCTGAACGTGCCGGTCCAGACCCCTTGGCCAGGGCGTCCAGCGCCGATGGTGGCCCAGGGCTTGTCCATCGCGTTGCGTGGCCGCAGTGCGCTGCTTGCGGATGCCTGGAACGCTGCCGACGTGACCGGTGACTCGCCTGGATCGGTCGAGTCGCGGGTGCGGCGTGGCTCCGCGCTCGATCCCTTGCGGGAGTCGGCTTTGACGCTGGGTTATCAGGGCGCACGGACAAGCCTGTCGGCGGCGGCAGCCCTGGGTCTTGAGCCACTCGGCCGATCGTTCATGCCGGGTCAGCTCGATGTCACGGTGGTGCCCGCAGACCGGGAGGGCCCATGAGCGTTA
>CAZAVT010000520.1:0-261 GCA_964488395.1 uncultured Burkholderiaceae bacterium
CAGCCCGATCAGGGCTGCGCCAAGGACGGGCTCATAGAGAATCTGCCCGGCCTGGTAGCGACAGCGCTCGTACAACAATCGGTGAGACAGTGCGATATGACGATCGCGACGCGATGGGGCGATAGCACCCGGCGCGGGGGCGGATGCGAGGGATGCGGGCATGCGATCAGGTCCAGGCAAGGGGGGCAAGGCGGTTTGCGAGGCAAGGGCGAGGCGCGTTGCTCTGCAGTGTAGGCTGACGGTTGCCGCTGGCCATCCGAC
>CAZAVT010000520.1:271-1707 GCA_964488395.1 uncultured Burkholderiaceae bacterium
GGCCGAGGCAAGCCCGTGCCGGCCTCAGTCTTTTGGGGAGGTGGCTATTCAACCGGTCTGGATCAAGCGTTCGACTGCAGGACGCCTTCTTGCCAATGCCGTGGCCGATAAACCGTAAAGCCCTTGAGGCCGCGGTGCCAGGCGAGCCAGACCAGCGCCTCGAGTCGGTGCTGGTCATAGTCTTGCGGCAGTTGCACGGTTTTGCTGATTCCCGAGTCGATGAAGTCCTGTATCGCCCCGACCATCCGTAATTGATCGGTCGGGTCTACGCCGCTCGAGTCGCACCACGCGGGCGGCAGCTCGCTCCCGTTTGGGAAGGTCTCGCGCCAGCGGCGGGCCGCGTGATTTTCCGCTTCGAACGGGCTGCGTTCACCACCGATCCCTCTCACCCATCGCCGATAGCGCGCCCGGAAGATGGGCTCGATCCCGGTCGAGCAGTTGTCGCCGAACGCGATCGAAATCGAGCCTGTCGGGGCGACGCAGAGCAAGTGAGAGTTGCGAAGGCCAAAGCGCGAGATCCTGCGTTTCAGTGCCTCGGGAAGCCGCGACGAGAAGCTTGGCGAGCGCAGTTGGCTACGTGCCTCGAACCGAGGGTAGGCGCCACGCTCGACCGCAAGGTCGATCGAGCACTCATAGGCGCGATCTCTGAGCCGGCGAGCAATCAGCGCAGCGGTGATTCGGGCGGCCTCGCCGTCATAGCGCAGACCCAGCATGCACAGCGCATCGGCGAGCCCGGTGAAGCCCAAGCCGATTCGGCGCTTCGACTCAGCCTCAAGCGCTTGCTCCCGCAGAGGCCACCGATTGAGGGTGAGGACATTGTCCAGCAATCGAACGCCGATCGCGACGAGCCCATCGAACGCAGGCCAATCAAAGGCGGCTTGGCGGGTGAAGGGCGCGCAGACCAGGCGGGCCAGATTGATGCTCGCCAGGTTGCAGGCGCCATAAGCGGGCAGGTATTGCTCGGCACAGGGGTTACAGGCGCTCAGGCGCTCGATCGCCGCCAGGTTGTTATCACGGTTCACCCGATCGATGAAGATGATCCCCGGCTGGGAGTTTGCCCACATGGCTTCGAGCAGCGTCCGCCAGACCTCCGTGTCGCGCCGCAGGCCTGCCCCATCAATCCCTTCCCGCATGCAACCTTGCCTCAGCCGGCGCATAAATCGATCGTCGATCGTCACCGAGAGGTTGAAGCTGGGCAGCGAGCTCCGCACCTTGGCGGCAATAAAGTCCAGGATCCGCGGATGATCGATGGCCAGCAAACCCATCTGGGCGCAGCCGCGCGGACCCATGCGGGTCGGATCGCAGGCTTGGTCTAGTCGCTGTAGCGCGGCAAGCGGATCAGCGATGCCGAGCTCTCCCAGATCGTAGCCGATCCCTCCGCCGGCCCTCATGGTCGCCTGTGCCTGTTCGATCGCCTCGGCGATCGAGAGGTGGCG
>CAZAVT010000521.1:0-1696 GCA_964488395.1 uncultured Burkholderiaceae bacterium
TAGGCGCTGAGCTAGCGCGCAGCCCGTCCCGACGTCGCTACCAGCAACACGCCCGCACAGGCACATAGCACCGCCATCGCTAGCGCCACTGTCAGCGCCTCGCCCAGGGCGAATACACCCACCGCGCTTGCCGCGAGCGGCAGCGCGAGTGCAAACACCCCGCTGTGGCTCGCCGGCACGTAGCGCAGCCCGGACAGCCACAGCCAGGTCGCGATCATGCTCGCCGCCAGCGCGTAAAAGACGAGCAGCGCCCAGCTCGGCGCGCTCACCGAGGCCCAGTCAAACCCAAGGGCTTCCCAGAGGCCGAACGGTGTCATCAGCGCGAGGCCGACCAGATTGATCCATGCCGAGATCCGCTTGGCCGACATTTGCCCGCTCAAGCGCTTACCCAGCACCACATAGAGCGCCTCGCAAGTCGCGCAACCCAGGAGCAGCAGGGGACCGAGCGCCGCCGCTCGCTCCGGCGCGATCCCCGAAGCAGCCGATGGGGCTGCCCCACCCCCCAGCGCCAGCAGCACCATGCCCGTCATCGCCAGTCCGATGGCAAGCCACACCCGCGCCGTGGCCCGCTCCCCGAGCAAGCACCAGGAGAGTACGGCGACCAGCGCCGGCATCGCCGCCAGCACCACCCCGGCGGCCGAGGCGCCCGAGAGCGCGACCCCATGGAGCATCAGGATCGAAAACAGAAAATTGCCGAAAAAGGACATCACGAACAGCGTGCGCCAAGTCGTGCCCGACACCGGGGCCTCATCGGGTGGGCGGCGCAACCAGCCCATCATCGCGAGCGCCGCGATCGCAAAGCGCAGCCACGCCAGCAGGAAGACGGGGAACACCTCGGTCAGTGGCCGGGACAGCGCCACGTAAGTGCCGACCAGCCCCATGCCGGACGCGAGCAGCAAATAGCCAAACAGTTGTTCCCGGCCCGCGGGGGCTTCGATGGGCGAGCGCATCGCGAAAGTGTATCCTCCGAGCTCGTTTCGGCTCTTCGACGCTCGAGTCCCCTGCGGGTCCGCGCGCCGAGGGAAGCGGTGTGGCCACTTCGGCCGTCCGCGCTGCCGGTCACCGAAGCGGAGCTTGCGTCCGATGAACGCTGTCGATGAGTTGCGTCACGCCGACCTCCGGGCCCCGATCGAGCCCGAGCGGGCCCAGAGGGTCGTCGCTCGGCTCTCCACCATCCTCCCCGCGCATGCCGTGCTGCACCGGACCGAGGACACACGACCTTTCGAGTGCGACGCGCTCTCCGCCTTTCGTCAGATGCCGCTCGCGGTGGTGCTGCCTGAAAACGAGCAGCAGGTCCGCGAGATCCTCCTCGCCTGCCGCGAGCTCGATGTCCCCGTGGTCGCGCGCGGCGCTGGTACCAGCCTCTCTGGCGGCTCGATGCCGCATGCGAGCGGGGTCGTGCTGTCGCTCTCGAAACTCGCCCGGATCCTCGAGATCGATCCGCGCGAGCGGATCGCACGGGTACAGCCAGGCGTGCGGAACCTCGCGATTTCCGAGGCTGCCGCGCCCTACGGCCTTTACTATGCGCCCGACCCTTCCTCGCAGATCGCCTGCTCAATCGGCGGCAATGTCGCCGAAAATTCCGGCGGCGTGCATTGCCTCAAATATGGGCTCACCGTGCACAACGTGCTCGGCCTGCGCGCGCTCACGATCGATGGCGAATGGCTGGAGATCGGCGGCGCCGCCCCCGACGGTC
>CAZAVT010000522.1:0-1690 GCA_964488395.1 uncultured Burkholderiaceae bacterium
AGCAACTGCTGCGCGCGGTCCACGCCGCCGAAGTCTCCTGAGTCCGGAACCCATCGATGCACGCACTCAAGGTCAATGGCCGCGATTACTTCGTCGATACGCCTGATTCGACGCCGTTGCTTGCCGTGCTGCGCGACGAGCTCGCGCTTTCCGGGCCGCGATTTGGTTGCGGTCAGGGCGAATGCGGCGCTTGCATGGTGCTGGTCGATGGACGCGCTCAGACCGCTTGCAATCTGCCGATTGATGCCTTGAGCGGTTGCGCAGTCGAGACCGTCGAAGGGCTCGGCACTCCGAGTGATCCCCATCCACTGCAGGCCGCGGTGCTCGCCGAGCGGGCAGGGCAGTGCGGCTATTGCCTGTCGGGGATCCTGATCTCGGCCGCCGCGCTGTTACGTGCCCATCCCTCGCCCAGCCGAGATCAGATCGTTGCGGCGCTCGAACCTCACCTGTGTCGCTGCGGAGCTCACCAGCGGATCGTCCGCGCGATCGAGCGCGCGGCCCGCGCCTTGAACGGAACAACACCATGAGCTTCCTGCCCCGTCTTCGCGCGTCTCATCGCTGTACCGGTCTTTGGTTCTGTGCGTGCGATGGGCTGCCGATCGTACCGGCCGGCGGCGGCTCGACAGCGAGTGCTCCGTCCGGGGCGAGGGCGCCAGTGGTGATCCGTGGCCGCAGGGCGCGGACTGTCGACGTCCACGCACACTGCTATTTCCAGGCGGGCATCGATCTGATGGGCGAGGAGGCGAAGTCGGTCCTGCCACCGGTGCGAGGGGTTCCCGAGCACTTTCTACAAGTCGAATCGCAGCTCGAGACTCGTCTTGCGGCGATGGATCGCATGGGGATCGACCTGCAGGTTTTGAGCATCAACCCTTTCTGGTACCGCAAGGATCGCGAAACGGCCGAGGCGATCTGCCGGATCCATAACGAGAGTCTGGCCGAGCTTTGCGCGCGGGCCCCTCGCCGATTGGCAGCCTTTGCCTCGCTGCCGCTCCAGTTCCCCGATCTGGCGGTCGAGATGCTCGAGCAGGCGGTCCACGAGCTCGGATTGAAGGGTGCGGCCATCGGTGGGAGCGTTGCTGGCAGGGACTTTTGTCATCCGGAATTTCATCCGGTGCTGGCGAAGGCACAGGAACTGGACGTGATGCTCTTCGTCCACCCGCAGAGCACGCCCGAACTGGCCGCGCGCTTCAAGGGCAACGGCTGGCTATCGAACGTGATCGGCAATCCGCTCGACACAACCATTGCGCTGCAGAAACTTATTTTCGAGGGTGTGTTCGATCGTTTACCGCAGCTCAAGGTACTCGGCGCTCACGGCGGCGGATTCCTCGGCTCCTATGCGCCCCGCATGGATCGAAGTTGCCACGTGTCCCCGCAAAACTGCGATCCCTCGATCCAGTTACGGAAGCGTCCGACCGAGTATATCCGCCAGATCTACTTCGACTCACTCGTTTTCACGGGCGAGGCGCTGCGCCACCTTGCCGCGGAGGTGGGCTCGAGTCAGATCATGATCGGTACGGATCATCCTATCCCCTGGGAAGACGATCCGGTGACGCACGTGATGACAACACCCGAGCTCGATGACGACGATCGGCTGGCGATCCTTGGAGAGACCGCCATTCGTGTACTGCGGCTTGCCCTTTGAGCACTCGTTTCGCGAAGCGATCCAATCTTGATGCACCAACCACCGGAG
>CAZAVT010000523.1:0-232 GCA_964488395.1 uncultured Burkholderiaceae bacterium
GATCGCGGAAGTACTCGCCCATGGTGCAACCCGAGTAAGGCGCGATGTACTGCATCGCCGCCGACTCTGACGCGGTCGCCGCAACCACGATGGTGTATTCCATCGCGCCGGTTTCCTGGAGCTTGCGAACCACATTGGCAATGGTCGAGGCTTTCTGGCCGACCGCCACGTAAATGCAGACGAGATTCTTGCCCTTCTGGTTGATGATCGTGTCGACCGCAACCGCCGTTTT
>CAZAVT010000523.1:280-1679 GCA_964488395.1 uncultured Burkholderiaceae bacterium
CACATCGGTTTTCTTGGCGTTGATCGGGCCCTTGCCATCGATCGGCTGACCGAGTGAGTTGACGACGCGGCCAATCAGCTCAGGACCGACCGGTACCTCGAGAATCCGGCCAGTCGCTTTGACCACATCGCCTTCGCTGATGTGCTCGTAGTTGCCCAGCACCACGGCCCCGACCGAGTCGCGTTCGAGATTCAGCGCGAGCCCGAAGGTGTTGCCGGGGAACTCGATCATTTCGCCCTGCATCACGTCCGACAGGCCGTGGATGCGGCAGATCCCGTCGGTCACCGACACGACCGTGCCTTGATTGCGGGTGTCGGCGGCGACGTCGAGGTTCTGGATCTTGCTTTTCAGCAGTTCGCTGATCTCAGCGGGATTCAATTGCATGAGGTTTCCCCGGATTGCTTAAGCTTTGAGCGCGCCCGCCATGAGGGCGAGTTTGCCGCGTACCGATGCGTCGATGACTTCGTCACCCATGCGGATCGACACCCCGCCGATCAGCTCAGGGTCGACTTCGACGCTCGCCTTGATGTTGCGACCGTAACGGTCTGCGAGCGTCCGAACGATCGCATCGACCTGCGCCGCGTCAATTGGAAACGCGGACGTGATACGGGCCTCCATGAGGCCCTCGTGCTCGTTGCGCAACTCCTCGAACAGTTCGGCGATTTCGCCGGCGAGTGCGAGGCGCTGATTCTGAGCGAGCAGCAGGACGAAGTTGCGTTGCTCGGCGTCGAGCTCGCCGGCAACCTCGGCGATCAGGCCGCCCCGCTGCGCCGCGCTGAGCGACGGCCGCGACAGAAGCGCCCGGGCTTCCTCCCGCGAGACGACCACGGCAAGCCGAGTGAGCGCGTCCGACCAGGCCGCAAGCCGCCCCGTCTCGGCGGCATGGCGAAATGCCGCTTCCGCGTAGGGACGGGCGATGGTGAGCGATTCAGCCATGGCGAAGTCCTGTTCGGGCCTAGCGGAGCTCGGATTTCAGGTGAGCCAACAGCTCGCTGTGGCGCCCCGCGTCGATCTCCTTGCGGAGAATACGTTCGGCGCCAGCCACAGCCAACTGAGCCACCTGGTCGCGCAGCTGCTCGCGGGCCTTTTGTGCGGCCAGATGGGCCTCTTCCTCGGCGGCCTTGCGGGCTGCTGCCACGATGGCCGCCGCTTCCTCTCTGGCCCGATCGATCAGCTGCGAAGCCTGCTTCTCGGCGGCGGACTTGACCTCAGCCGCGCCGACTCGAGCCTGAGCGAGCTCCTGCTCGACCCGAACCTCGGCCGACCGCAGGTCTGCCTTGGCCTTGTCGGCGGCCGCCAGGCCGTCAGCGATCTTCTGACTGCGCTCGTCCAGCGCCCGAGTGATCGGCGGCCAGACGAAGCGCGCAGTGAACCACCAAAGCGCCAGGAAAACGATGAT
>CAZAVT010000524.1:0-1667 GCA_964488395.1 uncultured Burkholderiaceae bacterium
GCCATTCCACCGTGGCCGGCTCGCGGCCGAGTGCGGCGCGCAGACGCGCGTCGGCGGCAGTGTCGGCGGTGGTCAGCAGGCAACGAGCCTGCGGCTGGAGCCGTCGGGCCTCGATCAGCAGGTCGATGCCGTCGATGACACCGCCCAGGTGATAGTCGGAAAGGATCAGATCAAATTGATCGGGTCCCTGGAGGAGCGCCAAAGCGCCCTTGGCCTCGGTGCGGCATTCGACCCGGTAGCCGCGAGACTCGAGCAGTTCCTGGACGGCGCTTGCCACGTCCATCGCGTCCTCGACCACAAGGGCAAGCCGGTTGGGTGTTGCCGCGAGGGATTGCGAGCGGTGCTCAGTCGCAGCGCTACCGTCGCCATCGCGCTGAGTCACTGTCGTTGCCTTGCCGTTGTCTCGGTAGAGTCGAGCGGGAAGGGTCACTGAGAAGCGACTCCAGGTGGCACCGTCGGAATCGACATCGAGTCGGGCATCGAGGAGCGCAGCGATTCGCCCGACCATGGATAGACCGATCCCCAAACCCGTTGAACGGCGGCGAGTGTTTTCGCCCGGATGGGTCGTCGCACCCGAGAACAGGTGGGCGCGCTGGGCAAGGCTGATACCGATCCCCGTGTCCGTCACCTCGAAGCACAGATCGCGACGGCAGCTTGCGCGAATCGAGACGCGGCCCGAAGGGGTGTAGCGCAGCGCATTTTCCAGGAGATTGCGCAGCATTCGCATGAGCAGGACACGATCGCTGAGAAGTTGTCCTGCGCAGCCTTCGACCTCCAGTTCGAGCCCTTTGTCACGCATTCGCCAATCGAATTCAGCCCGAAGGTCGGCAAGGATCGAATCGATCTCGATCCAGGCGGGGTCGGCTTGCACCACGCCCGCGTCGAGGCGAGACAGATCGAGCAGATTCCCGAGTAGGTCATTGAGCGCAGTCGAGGATCGCGCGATGGCCTGTACCAATGGCTGCAGCGCGCGATCGTCGCAGCGCTGCTCGAGAAGGTTGCTCATCAGCGAAAGCGCGGTCGCGGGTTGGCGCAGATCATGGCTAGCTGCGGCGAGAAATCGGGCGGCAGTCGCGCTGGCGCGTCGGGCTTGGCCACTCTCCAGGGCGAGTCGGCGCAATAGATCGCGTCGGTGATGGCGTCCGGCTTGAGCGCGCGCGAGCGTCCGTCCCAGTGCGGCCGATAGGCGATCCAGCATGATTGCGCACACCATCAGGGTGGCCGCCCAGCCCCCGCCCGAATGAGGTTCTGCAAGCCACCACGCGAGTGCAAGTTGCGAGAGGATCAGTCCGATGTGCAGGCGTCCATGGCGCGGGAATGCGGCATGAAGTGGCAGACTGGCGGCCAGCCATGTCGAGAGCGCGAGCGTGAGCATCAACCGCCCAGCGTGCTCCAGGTGCGGAAAGAACAGGCTAGCCGCAGCCCCGAGCAGCAAACCCGTCAAGCCTGCGCTCAAGCGAAAGAGCGCCGCGTAGCCGCTGGCGTCGCGGCAGTGTCGCTCGCGCAGTAGCCGGGCGGCGGCCCACAGTCGGACCATCAGGGCCAGCCCGAAGATCGACGCCCAGGCGTAGAGCGTGAGGCCAGGCACCGTTTCGTCGAGCGACGAAACAGTCAGCCCGATCAGGGCTGCGCCAAAGACGGGCTCATAGAGAATCTGCCCGGCCTGG
>CAZAVT010000525.1:0-1661 GCA_964488395.1 uncultured Burkholderiaceae bacterium
TTTTTCTGAAAATTCTTTCGTTGACCGAGAAACCGATGTCTGCATTATTCCGCCCAATTCGTTTGCGTTGGCCCGCACGGTGGGTTGGATTGCGCAGTGGACCGAGATGATCGCCGAGCCTGACCAGAAGATCGGTCGGCCGCGCCAGCTCTACACCGGTGCGACGCGCCGGAACCACCCGAAGAATCGGGGCTGACCAACTGCCGTGGTCTTGGCGGTTGTGACCTCGGAACGGCGCTGCGGCGCCGTTTTTTTTGGCGACGGTCGCAAGGACGACACCGACCGGTAAGGAGAATGGCATGAATTCCCCGACGGAGCTGGCCCGGCGCGACATGGCGCACCATCTGCATCCCTACACCAACCCGCGGACGCTGGAGCGCGAGGGCCCCTTGGTGATCACCCGAGGCGAGGGGGTGCACGTGTTCGATGAGACCGGCCGCCGGTATATCGAGGCGATGTCCGGCCTGTGGTGCGCGGCTCTGGGTTTTTCGGAGCAACGCCTGGTTCGTGCGGCTGAGCGTCAGCTGCGCACGCTGCCCTACTATCACTCGTTCAGCGGGAAAGTGCCTGGGGTCGTTGCGGATCTTGCCGAGCGGCTGATCGCACTCGCGCCCGAGCCGATCCGCGGCAGCGGTCACGTGCTTTTTGCCGGAAGCGGGTCAGAGTCCAATGACACGGCCTACAAGCTGATCCGCTACTACAACAACGCGCTTGGCCGGCCGAATAAGAAAAAAATCATCGCTCGAGTGAAGGGGTACCACGGGGTGACCTTGGCCGCCGCGTCGCTCTCTGGAATCCCGGCGATGCATGCTCAGTTCGATCTGCCGTTGCCCGATACGCTGCGTGTCGGGGCCCCGCATGCCTATCAATACGCCAAGCCCGGGGAGTCGGATGAGGCGTTTGTGGCGAGGCTTGCGCTTGAACTTGACCAGACGATCGAGCGAGAAGGGGCGGATACGGTCGCGGCCTTCATCGCTGAGCCGGTCCAGGGCGCGGGCGGGGTGTTGATTCCGCCAAACGGTTATTTCGAGGCGATCCAGACGGTGCTGCGCCGTCATGAGGTGCTCTTGATTGCCGACGAGGTGATCTGCGGCTTTGGTCGCCTGGGTCGCTGGTTTGGCTCCGAGCTCTTTGGCATGAAGCCGGATCTCATGACGGTTGCTAAGGCTTTGACGGGCGCCTACATTCCGATGTCCGCGTTATTGATCTCGGATCGGGTGTATCAGCCGATCGCTGATCAGGGCGCACGACTCGGTGCGCTTTCGCATGGCTATACCTACGCGGGCCATCCAGTCGCCTGCGCGGTGGCCTTGGAGGCTTTGGCGGTGTACGAGGAGCGGGGGCTCATCCGGCAGGCGGCCGAGACCGGTGCGTACCTGCGCCAGTCGATTCAGTCGCTGGCCGATCATCCGTTAGTGGGGCAGGCGAGGGGGCTTGGGATGATTGGTGCGATCGAGCTGGCTGCGGCGCCAGCCGAGCGGCGGGCCTTCGCTCCGAAGCGTGGGGTGGGTGCGTATTTTGTCTCGCGGGCGCAATCACACGGGGCGATCCTGCGCGCCATGGCTGGCGATGTCGTCGCTTTCTCGCCGCCCTTGATCATGGAGCGGGCGCAGATCGACGAATTGATGTCCATTGTCCGGATTGCACTCGATGAGACCCTG
>CAZAVT010000526.1:0-1654 GCA_964488395.1 uncultured Burkholderiaceae bacterium
CCGCTGCGGCCCAGCGCCCGTCACGCCCGCCGAGCCAGCGGTCGACGATCAGGCTGGTACAGGTTTCGGGCGCCAGATCGACGTGCGCCTCGAGGCCTGGATGGTCCGGAATCGTGCCGGTTTCGTGATGATCGAAATAGCGAACCTGAACACCGGCGTTCAGCAGTCGCAGCAGTGCATCAGCATTTCGCTTCATGGACAGATCGCAGACCGTGACCCGATCGCCCGGGCCCGCCTCGACGCGTGCCAGCAATTCGATATCGTGCTTGAGGCCGGTCAAAAGCCTCGCCTGCGGCAGGGGCTGCGCCAAGCGCAGCTGCACCAGCGCGAACAATCCGTCAGCGTCGCCATTGCAGACATCGGTCAGCGTCATCGCAAAGTTTCCCCTGTCGCTCGCGACGATCATCGCACAGCACCGGCTCCGATCAAGTCCCACCCCAACGGTTGGCGAGACGCTTTAACCGGTTGCCGCCTGGTCGCAACCGTTTGCCTGCGGAGTTGATCGTCCAATGACCCTGGCCCAGGTCCACTGCCTGCCTGACGTCATCACTGAGGCCCGTGCGATCGCCGAGGCGGTCGGCGCCGAGCTCGTGCCCGCGCAGATACGCTGGTTTGACGATCGGGAGTTCAAGCTGGAGCTCGGTGGGCCAGCGCGCGGCCGTCTTTGCCTGGTGCCGGCGCTGCTCCATGGCGATCGATCGCTGAGTCCACAGGACCGATTCATGCAGCTGCTGTTCCTCGTGGCCACCTTACGCGATCACGGTGCGAGCCGGGTGCATCTGTTGTTGCCCTATCTTGCCTATGCCCGAAAGGATCGGCGCACCCAGCCGCTGGACGGCCTGAGCCTGCGTTACGCAGCCCAGCTGATCGAAGCCGCTGGCGCGGACTCGCTGAGTACGCTTGAGGCACACAATCTTGCGGCATTCGACAATGCCTTCAGGATCCCCGCGCGGTCTGTGGCGGGCCATGAATGGCTGGCGAGCGCAGTCCTCGATCGACTCCCGCTGTCTCGCGAGCGGGGCGCGCTTGTGGTTGCCTCGCCCGACGCAGGTGGTATCAAGCGGGCTCAAATCTGGCGCGAGGTTCTGGCCAAGCGCCTTGAGGCCTCAGCCTCGGCGGCCCCCGCAGCCTCGCCCGCCGAGCCAATCGGTTTTGCCACCTTGATCAAGCGGCGTAGCCTCGGGCAGGTGAGCGGCCAGGAATTCGTGTGTGGCGAGGTCAGGGGTTGCATCGTGCTGTTGATCGACGACCTGGTTGTCTCGGGAACGACGCTCGCGCGGGCTGCCGATGCCCTGTATGCGGCGGGCGCGTCCCTCGTCAGCGCAGTGGTCACGCACGACCTGCGCGAGCAGGGGGCTCTCGCCCGACTCGACGAGGCGGGGATGACTCAGCTGTTCGCAAGCGACAGCCTGCCCGAGCCCGAGGACCGGGCCGTGATGCCCTTGCGAATCGAGCTGCATCGCCTGTCTTGCTGGTCGGTGCTGGTCGAACTCGCCCAGGGCGAACTCCAGGCCGGCCGATGACCGATGAGTCGAGTGAGGCTCAGCCCGCGGCGTGCCATCCTGCCAGCGCAGCGTGTGCCGCTGAACAGAGCCGTCGAGTGACCGACTGCCAGTGCGATGTTCGAACACCGGGCTGATCGCGAAGATGGGCG
>CAZAVT010000527.1:0-249 GCA_964488395.1 uncultured Burkholderiaceae bacterium
TAAAGAGAATCACGTCAGCGTCCTGTTCGATGGCGCCCGATTCGCGCAGGTCGGACATCACCGGCCGCCGATTGGTGCGTTGCTCGAGCGAACGGTTGAGCTGCGAAAGCGCGATCACCGGGCACTCGAGCTCCTTGGCGAGTGCCTTGAGCGAACGCGAAATCTCCGAGACTTCCGTTGCACGGTTTTCGCCACTGGAGCTCGATGACATCAGTTGCAGGTAGTCGATGATGATGAGACCCAGCTTGC
>CAZAVT010000527.1:259-1645 GCA_964488395.1 uncultured Burkholderiaceae bacterium
CAGTCGCCGTGCCCGGGCCCGCAAGTCCAGCGAGTTGAGTGCTGGGGACTCGTCGATGTGAAGGGGCGCATCCTGCATCTTGGAGATGGCGCTGGTGAGCCGCGGCCAATCGTCCTCGACAAGGCGTCCGGTGCGAACGCGCTGCTGGTCGAGCCGACCCGCGGAGCAAAGCATCCTCATTGCGAGCTGCGTCGCGCCCATCTCCATGCTGAAGACTGCGACCGGCATCTGCTGATCGATCGCGACGTGTTCGCCGATATTGAGCGCGAAGCTGGTCTTGCCCATTGAAGGACGCCCAGCGACGATCACAAGATCGCCCGGCTGCATGCCCGAAGTCATGCGGTCAAGATCGATGTAACCCGTCGGCACACCTGTGACGTCGTTCGGATTGTCCTGGTTGTAGAGCTCATCGATCCGTTCGACGACCTTGCCGAGGAGATCATGCAAGGGCTGAAAGCCCGCCTGTCCGCGAGAGCCCTCCTCAGCGATACGGAAGATCTTGGATTCAGCCTCATCGAGCAGTTCCTTGGTGTCACGGCCCTGCGGATTGAGCGCTGAAGTCGCGATTTCATCGGAACTGGTGATGAGTCGTCGGAGAATCGCGCGATCCCTGACGATCTCACCGTACCGCCGAATATTGGCCGCCGACGGCGTCTCGGTCGCAAGAGCCGAGAGATAAGGAAGCCCACCCGCTTCATCGGACTGCCCGCTCGTCTGTAGAGCCTCGAGCACGGTGACCACATCGGCCGGCTGGCTACGCTCGACAAGACGCGCGATCTGGCGCCAGATCAGGCGGTGATCATGCCGATAGAAGTCGTCCTCGCGAAGTAGGTCGCCCACCCGATCGAAGGCACTGTTGTCGAGCAGCAGGCCCCCAAGGACGGCCTGCTCGGCCTCAATCGAGTGAGGCGGAACCCGTAACGCGTCGACTTGCGGATCGGCGCTCACCGGTTACCCCATAAGAAAGCCCCGCCGGACCTCCGGCGTCGCGAGCGATCGCTGGAAGGCAGGCGGGGCTCAGACACAGCTTGGCCGACGATCAGGCCGGCTCGGCGACCACAGAAACCGTGATCTCCACCACCACGTCGTGATGCAGGGCGATTTCGAGCTTGTGTTCGCCGATGGTCTTCAGCGGACCCGACGGCATCCGAATCATGCTGCGCGAGACCTCGAACCCCTCGCGCGTCAGTCCCTCAGCGACGTCGAAGTTGGTGACCGACCCGAAGAGGCGCCCATCGACGCCAGCCTTGACCGAGGTCTGCCAGGTGTGGCCCGTGAGCCGCTCAGCGAGCGTACGGGCGGCAGAGAGCTTGTCGGCCTGGGCCTTTTCGAGCTCGGCGCGACGCGCTTCGAATTCCTTCAGTGCGGCGTCGGTGGCACGACGAG
>CAZAVT010000528.1:0-1639 GCA_964488395.1 uncultured Burkholderiaceae bacterium
CCCTTGGCCAGCAGGTCCGGAGCAGTGGGTCGGGTCAGACTGTTGTCGAGGAACACGAAATAGAAGGACGAGCCGATCCAGGCGATCGAGACGATCACATGGGCCCACCGCAGCAGCAGGTTGAGCCAGTCCAGGGCGTAGACGTCCATGAGCTTTCAAAGGTTGTTTCGTGGCTGCCAGCAGTTTAGGGACTTGAGGGGGCGGGATCAAACCCGTCGCTCGGGCTGTGTACACTCAAGTTCGAGACACCCGTTGGAGATCGTGATTCCGATGCCCTCCCATCCTCTGTCACTGGACATCCTCAACCAGGCGGGCGACGAGACGTTCGTAGCCCTCCTCGATGGGATCTATGAGCACTCGCCCTGGGTCGCGCGCGGCGCTGCGGCCGCGCGACCCTATCGCACGCTGCCAGCCTTACGGCAGGCGCTCATCGCAGTGGTTCGGCAGGCGGGGCGCGACGCCCAACTCGAGCTGCTGCGCGCCCATCCCGAACTGGCCGGCAAAGCGATGGTGGCGGGTACGCTCACCGCCGAATCGACCGGTGAGCAGAGTCGGGCAGGTCTGACTCACTGTTCGCCAGAGGAGTTCGCTCGCCTGCAGCAGCTCAATCGCGAGTACAACCAGCGTTTCGGGTTCCCCTTCATCCTCGCCGTGCGCGGTCCCCGGGGGCAGGGCCTGATCCGTGCCGAGATCATCCGCACTTTCGAGCGGAGGTTGAGCCACCCGCTCGATCATGAATTCGACGAGGCGCTTCGCAACGTTCATCGGATCGCCGAAGTCCGGCTCGCGGAGCGGTTTGGCGTTGCGCCGGTGCAGGGCGATCTCCTGCTGGATCAGGCCCAGGCGTTGGCCCGCTTCAGCGATCCTGGTTTTGCCGAGCGCGGCGAACTCACTGTGACCTACCTGACCGATGCGCACCGGGCCTGTGCCCAGCAGCTTGCGCAGTGGATGCAGGAAGCGGGCTTCGATGAGGTCACGACCGATGCGGTCGGCAACGTGGTCGGGCGCTACGCGCCCGACCCGGGCGCCGGCCCCCGGGCACGATGGCTGATGACTGGCAGCCATTACGATACGGTCAGGAATGGCGGCCGCTACGACGGGCGGCTGGGGATTCTTGTGCCGATCGCGTGCGTCAGCACCCTCAGCCGGGCGGGGCGTCGGCTGCCCTTTGGGATCGAGCTCGTTGCTTTTGCCGAGGAAGAGGGCCAGCGCTTCAAGGCCACTTTTCTCGGGTCAGGCGCGCTCACGGGCGACTTCGATCCGCGCTGGCTCGATCAAGCCGATGCTGACGGGATCAGGATGCGTACGTTGATGCAGTCGGTTGGGCTGCCGGGTACCTTGGAGGCCATCCAGGGCCTGCGACGCGATCCATCGCGCTACCTCGGATTTGTCGAGGTCCATATCGAGCAGGGCCCGGTTCTCTCGGGGCTCGACCTCCCGCTCGGTGTGGTCACCTCGATCAACGGCTCGGTACGCCTACTGGGCGAGATGGTCGGCATGGCGAGTCATGCCGGCACCACGCCGATGGGCCGCCGCCGTGACGCGCTCGCTGCAGTGGCCGAGCTGGCGCTGGCTGCCGAATCGATCGCAGCCGAGCTTGCGGACACGGTTGCCACGGTGGGGATTTGCGAGGTTCCTG
>CAZAVT010000529.1:0-1629 GCA_964488395.1 uncultured Burkholderiaceae bacterium
GCCTGCAGGATGGTCATCAGCGCCATGGCCTCGGCCGCCATCCCGCTCGCACTGTCAATCGCCGCTCGCCCGCCCTCGAGCGCGGCAACCCGCTCTTCGAGCACGGAGACAGTGGGGTTGGTCAGCCTCGAGTAGACGTGACCAAACGTCTGCAAGTTGAAGAGGCTCGCCGCATGGTCCGCCGACTCGAACACGAAGGAGGTGCTCGGGTGAATCGGCACCGCGCGGGCCCCGGTCACCGGGTCAGGGATCTGACCCGCGTGAACGCACAGGGTCTCGAGTCCGAATTGACGATCTGCCATGGATCTTTCCTGGGTACTGGACGGCCGCTCACCGAGACGAGATGCGAGGACGTCGGGCACTGATCACGCCAGTGTTGACGCCCATCCAGTTGAGCCCACCAAAGACGCGCGCGTGCTCGATCTTCACACAGCGGTCAAAGACCGACTGCAGCCCGGCCTCACGCGCGAGCTGGTCAGCTTCGGCGCTGACCACGCCCAACTGCTGCCAGAGAACCTTGGCCTCGATGGCGACCGCCTGCCTCGCAATCGGCGGCAGGTCGTCGGCCCGGCGAAATACATCGACGATGTCGACCGGCTCACCGATCGCCTCGAGCGAGGGGTAGCAGCGCTGGTCAAGGATCTCCGAATACCGGGGGTTGACCGGGATGATCCGGTAGCCATGCTCAAGCAGGTACTTGGCCGCAAAGTAGCTGGGCCGAAACCAGTCGGCCGACAGACCCACGACCGCGATCGTGCGCGAGCGGACGAGGATCTGTCGCAGGGACTCGATGTCGTGGCCGTCATTCATCGGAGCTAATCCCCACCCGCTGCCCGCCTGTCATCCATCGTACCAATGGCCGTTGAGCCGTCATGGACTGGATGTTAACCTCTGCGCGCTTACACTCGATTCAACCTGTTGCGCAGGAGGCGCCATGCCCGATCTCCGTATCCAGGCCAACACGAGTGGCCTCGCCATTCAAAACGGCCGTGTCGACACTTCCAAGCTCACCGCCGCTCAAGCGGAAAAGCTGCTCGCGCAGATTGGCGCAACCATGATCTCCGCCAACGGCAGCCCGCGCTCGGGCTACCTGAGGATGCGGGTCGAGAACGACGGCAATCTCCGATTCACCGCCAGTCACTGGTCGCGCAGCGAAAAGGCGGCAGCAGCCCAGTTGATGCTGGATCTGGCTGCAAAGGCCTGGGGCGGCGACTCGGTCGACACCCAGGCGCTCGACCGATATCTCAGGGCGCCCGACAACCGGCCCGGCCAGCAGGTCGCGGAGGGCTCCCGCCAGCTGGGCACCAAGAGCCTGCTGAAGCTCCTTGCCAACCGGCACGACGCCTACAACACGCGGGATCACCTGCACATCCGGAACGCCGAGGGACAGACGGTCGCCCGTGAGGGCGCCGAGCCCTTGATCGACGCCCGCTCCGACGCATCCGTCAGCCGGCTGCAGGCCTACGCGAACCGGTTTCTCAAGGGAAATGGCCAGCCCGGCGGACGGCTCCGATTGGCCAACACTCATGATAGAACGATTGAGATCGAGAGGCTCGCCGCCGCGGCGGCCCCCGCGAAGACCACCAGGGTCCAAAGCCCGACCGGCGTCGAAGCGGCGCGCATCCTCGC
>CAZAVT010000530.1:0-402 GCA_964488395.1 uncultured Burkholderiaceae bacterium
CGGGCCCGATCCTGCAGGTCCGCGAGGGGCCCTCGGTCGTCACGGGCGTCGTGGTGCAGGGCGACGACCCACAAACGGTCGGTGCGAGCCGTCTCATCCGGCGGCTGGAGCAGCACGGCTTTCGTGCAGTTGCCCAACTTCAGCCGACCGATCCCGCGGGGGCTGAGTGGTTGACCGTGACCCGCTTGCGACGCGGAGCACAGGAGTTGACCCTGCTTCCGGCGCCCACCACCAGCGGCAGTAGCGTGTTTGTGATCACCCATTCGGAGCCCTCGCCATGAATTCAACCCAGATCAGGCCTGCGACGTCCACCTGGGCCGCCAAAGGGCGTTTGGTCGCACTCACGGCGCTGGTCATCGCGTGCGGTGCCATCGCTGTTCTGGGGGCCCGGTCCTACATCGA
>CAZAVT010000530.1:412-1587 GCA_964488395.1 uncultured Burkholderiaceae bacterium
AGGCTGAGCTGGACCGGCAGCGGGCGGCACTGACGCCACGAAGCGCGCCAACGGTTCAGGTTGTTGTGGCTAAATTCCCGCTTGAGCAGGGCGAGGCGGTAGGCCACGACAACATGGCCTTGCGCGACCTGCCGGCCGATGCGCTGCCTGGGTCGGCCATTCGACCCGCACAATTCGACACACTCGCCGGTTTACGGCTTGCTCGGTCGATGCGAAGTGGCGAGCCCTTGTTGCGTGAGGCCCTCGTAAAGCCGGATCCCGAACCCCTTGCCACCCGGCTGTCGAACGGGCGCCGAGCCGTCACGGTGGCAGTCGATGAGGTCAATTCCGTCTCCGGCATGCTGCAGCCCGGGGATCGCATTGATCTTCTGCTGACGGTCAAAGATGCGCCAACTCCCGGACAGACAAGCTCGTCCGACCTGACCAAGCCCTTGCTGCAGGACTTGCGGATCCTCGCGACCGGCAGCCGCCTTGAACATCGGCCTGAAAACCGGTTCGACGGGCGTCTCGAGAGCCGACGTGAGGCTGCCACGAGTTCAGCTTCTTTCGCCACGATCACGGTCGAGGTCACGCCCGACCAGGCCAAGATGCTGGTCCTCGCTCAGCGCGGCGGGCGGATCACCGCGCTGCTGCGCGGGCCCGACGATCGCTCGCCGATCGCCTCGACAGCGCTCGATTTCAACACGCTAGTCGGTCGCGAGCGGGCGCAGCCTCCTGCTCACGCCCTTCCTTCGCCGACGCGCCCATCAACCGAAATGATCATCGGCGGTGTTGGCCGCTCGCCCAGCGCCCCGGCAATCCGTTCAGAGGTGCCTGCGACGCCCCTTTCCCCAGCCGCCCCGACTGTCGTAGCCGCGGCCGCGCCCGCGGCAGGGCCGGGGCCGGGGCCACTCACGCTTGCGGCGGACGGTGCCCGTGCTCGTGGCCTCTCAGCCTCCGGTTCCGCCGGTGCTGCGACATCCCTGCCGATTGAGACGCCGTGGGGGCGATTCGTTCCTCACGGCACTGAACCCCTCTTGATGCGTTGAGTTGGAGGCCAGCATGCGTTTCTCCTACCAGCTATCAGCAGCTACGATCGGAGCTCGTCAGCGACGAGTCCGCTCTGCGCTCTTTGTGTGCGGTGCCCTCGCTGTGGGTGAGGCCTCGCTCTGCGCCGCCCAAGCAAGTCGCCCTGA
>CAZAVT010000531.1:0-1586 GCA_964488395.1 uncultured Burkholderiaceae bacterium
GGGTTGACCCCTTGAGGCCAGGTGATGAGGACGATCTTGCGGATGCGGTCGCCGGCACCCTGGGCTGCTGCAGGCAGCGGTGCCAGCAGGTTGGCTGCAGTCAGCGCGGCCGAGGCGGCCACAATCAGGCGACGGCGGAGATCACGGGCCATGAGCGACATTCCTTGAAGGCATAAGGGTCTTCCTACATTATCTGGCTTAGACACTTCGATGGATAAGGGGTAACCCGCATGATGCGAGTCGCTTGTTATCGGCGTACCGGACCGGCCCGGGAGGTGCTCCAATTGGAGCAGCAGGCCCGGCCCACGCCAGGGCCCGGTGAGGTGCTGGTGCGGATCGAGGCCTCGGGCATCAATCCCTCGGACACCAAGATGCGCGCCGGCTGGCGCGGCGCCACCATGGCCTTCGACTGTGTGGTGCCGCATGCTGACGGCGCTGGTGTGATCGTGGCGCTCGGCGAGGGCGTGCCTGCGGAGCGCCTGCATCGACGCGTTTGGCTCTACAACGCGACGGCACTCTACGACCGTTCCCGGGCCAGGGGGACGGCCGCGCAGTTCTGCGCCCTTCCCTCTGCGCAGGCGGTGGACCTACCCGAATCCGTGAGCTTCGAGCAAGGCGCCTGCCTGGGCGTACCCGCCTCGACCGCGCACCGCGCGATCTTTGGCGAAGGGCCGGTGAGCGGCCACACGGTGCTGGTGCAAGGAGGCGCAGGCTGTGTCGCGCATTACGCCATCCAATTCGCCAGGCTCGGTGGTGCGCGGGTCATCGCGACCGTGAGCTCAGAGGCCAAGGCGGCCCATGCGCTCCGAGCCGGTGCCGATGCGGTCATCAATTACAAAACCGAGGACGTCGTCCAACGGGTGCTCGCCTGGTCCGGCGGCGAGGGCGTGGACCGGATCGTTGAGGTCGACCTGGGCACCAACCTGCCCCTGGACGTCCAGATGATCAAGACCAACGGTCAGATCTCGAGCTACTCGAGCACGCGGGTCCCGGAGCCTGTCTTTCCTTACTACCCGCTCGCCTACAAAGGCGTGAGCTTGAGACTCGTCCAGGGCTTTAACCTGCCCGCACCCGCGCGGGCGGCTGCTCAGGCCGATATCGCGCGGTGGTGTGACGCTGGAGCCCTGCAACACACGATCGCAGCCACTTACCCCCTGGAACAAATAGCACTCGCCCACGAGGCTGTCGAAAGCGGCCAAACCATCGGCAACGTCGTGCTGAGGATTGCGAGAGAGGATTGACCAGAGAAAGCCTGCGGACTCAGTTCATTGCCGGAGGGCGCTCGCCCATATCCCAGAAGAGGCCAGTCATCATCTGCAGCCCCTCGCGAATGATCTCGTCGATCACATGCTCATTGGGCGCATGCTGGGAGCAGCTCGCGTAGGAGTGCGGCGCCCAGATGGTTGGCACGCCAATGATGTCGGTAAAGACATCGTTCGGCAACGATCCTCCGAGGTTGGGCACGACCGACGGTTTACGTCCGAGGGTTTCCGTGACCGAGCGAACGGCCCACTGGACGGCCGGGTGGTCGGGGTCGAGACGGGTTGCATTCATGATCTCGTGGCTCGGGCCGACCACCTTGACCA
>CAZAVT010000532.1:0-1578 GCA_964488395.1 uncultured Burkholderiaceae bacterium
CCACTCGACCTGGCATCGTCAGTCTGGTCACGCTGCTCGAAACCGTCTGGGTGCTCGAGGGTCGATATGGCGTTGAACGGCAGCCTTTGTGCGACTTGCTCGACGACCTGTTTGCCACGACATCGCTCGAAGTCGATGAGGCGCCTGGGTCTGCGATCGCTCGTCTAAGGAGCTCGTAGAGCTGAGGCAAAGGGTATGGAGATGCCGGCACGATCAGCTCAGGGCCCGAACACGATCTGCGCCAGCAGGTCCCGCCGCAAGGCCTCCCGCACCGGCGCAAAGTCGCGTTCGTCCTGCGGCAGGCAATAGCCCCGGTCGCGCCGGATCACGAGCTCGCGCGTGACCTTGACGCGTCGACCCTCGACCTGCCAATCGGATCGATAGTGATAGGCGCCGTTCGCCGCACGGAGCCCGATTGGTACGAAGGCGACCTGCGCGTTGTCCGGCAGATCGATCTCGATCTCATCACGCCAGCGACCGGCACTGCATTCGAACGGATTGCGTCGTTCGCGCAGCGGACGCCAGTTCGCAAAGCCGTGCAGATCGGCTCGGGTGAGCCCCACCGGAATACGCAGCGCGGCTGGCCCAGGCAGATTGACCACCGACTCGAGCTCGAACTCGGCCTGCAAGACCCAGGGCTCGCCGTGTTTCAGTGGATCCGGACCGGTGATCTGCCCCGTGCCGCTTTCGCCAAAGCGGCGCAGCATCGAGTTGACCCGCTCCTCGCTCGAGCCCGACTGCGCGCGCTGCTGGACCTGCCGGGAGCGACTCTCAAAGACGCCTGCAACATGCGTGCGTGAAGTGCCCCGAACCTGCCCCGTCTCGTCGATGCGCATCTGGATGCGGGTCTCGACAAAATCACGCTCGGGCGACTCGACCGGCAGCTGCACGATCCGGCCATTCGCGCTCAGTAAGGCCGGCTTGCAGGAGAGGTGATGCGGGAGGGCACCGAGCGCCGCATACCGATCGGTCGGATCGACGTAGAGATCAAGCGACGGGATGTAGACGATCACATGATCGAAGGCGCCGGACTGCGGCAAAGCCGGAAGGCGATAGCTCGAACCCGAGTAGACGAGGGCGGGCGTGCTGTCGATCCCGACCGCACTCAGCATCGCCGCCATCAGCGCCGTCTGATCCTTGCAGTCTCCGTAGCGGGCCTTCAGCACCTGCGGGGCAGGATGCGGAATCCATCCCTGGACGCCGACGTGGACTGACAGATAGCGGATATTTCGGTTGATCCAGTCGCGGATCAAGGCCACCCGCTCCCGATCGCTTGCCGCGCCAAGGCTCACCTCGCCCGCGAGCCGACGGATCTCGTCGTCCGGCTCGGCACGCGGTTGGGCGCGCTGATGGTAGGCGGCTGCGAGCGTCGGGTAGTCCTTGAAGGTCGAGAACAGTAGCGAGGGGGCCCAGTGCTCGTCATCGAGCTCTGAGCTCTCCGGCGGCCACACCTCCCTCTGAGACCGTGTAAACCGATAGCGAACCGTCCCACCCGGATCGCCCCCTATAGAGGGCACCCGTCCTCCCTCGAAGCGATCGGCCGACACCTGCAGCGACAATTCGCCAGGGTGAACGAGA
>CAZAVT010000533.1:0-1570 GCA_964488395.1 uncultured Burkholderiaceae bacterium
TCTCGACCGGCCAGTTTTTTGATCGTGCCGTCACGCAGATGTCGGACGGTCAGTCTCAATTGTCCAAGGTGTAGGCCCAGTTGGCCAGTGCCAAAAAGATCGTGAGGCCCAGCGACGAACCCGATCGGGCCAGCGCGGTGCTGCGTATCAAGTCGATCGTCGATCGCCAGGACCGGCACCTTGAGGCGCTCGTCGCGACCAAGAACCGCCTGGGATCGGAGGAGGGCGCGCTGACGGATTCGGCCGATCTGCTCGCCCGGATCAAGGAGCTCAGCATCCAGGCGGCCAACGATACCTACGATCCGGCCAACCGAGAGGTGATCGCGATCGAGATCGACGGCATGCGCGAGCAACTGCTGTCGCTGGCCAATGCCCGCGATAGCATGGACAACTACCTCTTCGCGGGCACTCGGGTTCAGGTTCGTCCCTTTCAGCCCGATGAGACCGGCAAGATCGAGTATGTCGGCGACCAGACCCGGACCGACGTCAAGGTCGGTGACCATCGTGATCTGAGTGTCAATCGCAGCGGTACCGATGTGTTTCGCTCCCTGGTGCGACCGCCCAAGACCCCCAATGGCGAAGCCGAGCGCGTCGGTTTCTTCGACTCACTCCAGCAGCTGACCGTAGCCATCCGCAAGGGCGACAACAACGGCATGCAGCGAGGTCTGGGCGAGGTTGATCAGATGATCAAGGGGATCGCGTTTTCGATCTCCGAGGTCGGGACCGCCAGCCGGGTGGCGGAAATGCAGACCGCGATGGTCGAGGAAACGCAGTTGCAGATGAAGACCGTGCTGTCCGATGTTCAGGATCTCGACTATGCAGAGGCTGTGACCCGCATGCAAAAGCAGGTGATGGCGCTCGAGGCAGCACAGCGTAGCTTTGCGCAGATCTCGCGTCTGAGTCTTTTTGAGTACGTCCGCTGATGGGTATGAGGCTCGTTCAAGAATCGCTCCGTGATGTCGACTCCATTCTGATGGGTCAAAGACACACGCGCAGGAGTCGGCGATGACGAACATCATGAGCGCGCTCGGTGCGGGCTCCGGGATTGATATCAAGGACCTCGCCAAGAGCCTGACCGACGTGGAACGCAAGCCTCGTGAAGAGGCCATTCAGGCACGAATCACCAAGTCCGAGGGGCGGGTGTCGGGCTATTCAGCGGTCATGTTTGCGCTCAAGAAAGTCAAGGACGGCTTTGCAGCGCTCAATGACCGATCCGATTTCAATGGCGCAGCCATTCGTAACAGCCAGCCGCTCGCCGTGCAGGCGACCGCCGATGCCCGTGCGGAGCTGGGCCAGCACGAGGTCCAGGTAACCCAGATCGCTCGGGAGCAGGTGTCTCGGTCGGGTGGATTCGCCGAGCCGACGACCACGCTCAACAGCGGCAATCCGTTCAGCCTTGAAATCAATAGTCGGGGGACCAGCGTCACAGTGGATGTGACCCGTCGATCGCCCCAGGGCGTGGTGGATGCGATCAATAGCAAGAGCGATCTGACGGGGGTCGAGGCCCGCCTGGTCAATACCGGCGATCCTGCCGCACCGGTGACGATCGTGCTCCGCGGCGAGTCGGGTG
>CAZAVT010000534.1:0-1567 GCA_964488395.1 uncultured Burkholderiaceae bacterium
CCCAAGGGACTCAATCCCACCCGTGCGATCGGCAAGATCAAGGAACTGATGGTCAGGCGGACGGTTTGATGGGCGCTGCCCCGATCGTTGATCAGGCTCGATTGCGCAGGCTCGCCTGGCGGATGCGCAGGGGCTTGCTGGAGAACGATCTGATCCTCGAGCGTTTCATGAACCGGCAAGCGGGTCGGATCGACGAGGAGCTCGTGGCCGGCCTCGACCCGCTGCTGGATCTGTCAGACAATGAGCTCCTCGAACTATTGCTTGGCCGCCAGGAACCGCAGGGCGACCTGGACTCCCCGTCGGTCAAGCGAGCCCTGGGGTTGTTGCGCGAGCCCTAGGCGGTTGGCCTGTCAGGGCAGCCCAACCGCCGAATGAACCTAACAAAACTTAACAGGACAAGGACCCATGAGCGATCAAAAAAAGGCGACCCTCTCCTTCTCTGACGGCACGCCATCAGTCGATTTTCCAATCTATCCGGGCGCGGTCGGACCGGATGTGATCGACATCAGGAAGCTCTACGGTCAAACGGGCAAGTTCACCTTCGATCCCGGATTCTTGTCCACGGCCTCCTGCGAGTCGGCGATCACCTATATCGATGGCGATGTGGGCGAGCTGCTCTACCGCGGATACCCAATCGAGCAGGTCGCCGAGCACTGCGACTATCTCGAGACCTGCTATCTGCTGCTCAATGGCGATCTGCCGAGCGATAAGCAGCTGCAGGATTTCACCTATTCGGTGATGCACCACACGATGGTGCACGAGCAGATGACGCGCTTCTACCAGGGCTTTCGTCGCGATGCTCACCCGATGGCCGTGCTGGTCGGTTGCGTCGGCGCGCTCTCGGCCTTCTACCATGACTCGCTCGACATCACGAACGCGGAGCATCGCTTCATCTCGGCAATTCGCCTGGTTGCGAAGATGCCCACGATGGTGGCGATGGCCTACAAGTACTCGATCGGTCAGCCGTTCATGTATCCCAAGAACGATCTGAGCTACACCGCCAACTTTATGCGGATGATGTTCGGGACGCCCTGCGAGGAGTACGTGCCCAACCCGGTGCTGGTCAAGGCGCTCGATCGGATCCTGATCCTGCATGCGGATCACGAACAGAATGCGTCGACCTCAACGGTGCGGCTGGCCGGCTCGTCAGGTGCCAATCCCTTTGCATGTATTGCTGCGGGGATCGCAACCTTGTGGGGGCCCGCGCATGGTGGTGCCAACGAGGCCTGCCTGCAGATGCTCAACGAGCTGCAGGCTGCCGGTGGCGTCGAGAAGATCGGCAGCTTCATCCAGCAGGTCAAGGACAAGACTTCCAAGGTCAAGCTGATGGGCTTTGGCCATCGTGTCTACAAGAATTACGACCCCCGCGCGAAGCTCATGCGCGAGACCTGCTACGAGGTCCTCGGGGAGCTGGGTCTGGCCAATGATCCGCTGTTCGCGCTCGCGATGAAGTTGGAGCAGATTGCGCTCGAGGATGATTATTTTGTGTCGCGCAAGCTCTACCCGAACGTTGATTTCTATTCCGGCATCGTTCAACGAGCCCTGGGTATCCCGACCGAGATGTTCA
>CAZAVT010000535.1:0-1559 GCA_964488395.1 uncultured Burkholderiaceae bacterium
TGCATACACTGTGGGGATCATCTCGACGAATCTCTGGAGATCACGATGGAAGCAGTCCGTTTTGCCCCGAGGCGGCTCGGCCACGTCAACCTCTATGTGAGCAATCTTGCGCGCTCGATCGAGTTCTATGAACAGGTCTGCGGCCTGCGCAAGGTGCGAAGCGAAAGTGCGATCCGCGCAGGCTTTCTCTCAAACGGCAATACCCACCACGACCTCGGTCTGATCGAGATTTCCAGGGGCGACACCCGGCTCGGCCGAGACGGCAAGGTCCAGATCAGCTCAACCCGTGGAACCCGTCCCGGCCTTAACCACCTGGGATGGGAAATGGAAAACGAGGCCCAGCTGATCGCCGCTTATCGACGGCTGATCGCAGCCGGTCTCAAGCCCACCGCCCTCTTTGACCACCTGGTGTCTCACGCAGTGTATGTCGCTGATCCTGACGGAAATGTGCATGAGTTCTATGCGGACATGATGAACGACTGGCAGAGGGTCTTCAACCTCGACACCGACGATCTGGTGACGAGCCAGTGGGACCCGCTTGCCGAGGACAGACCCTGTGAGCAATCGTTCTACATCGACCCAGCCCGAACCTCCGCTCACCCAGGTGGCATGCTGCCCAGCGAATACGTGACCGGGGCCTGGTTCACCACCCGGCGTTTCGATGCGATGACACATTTCATGACCGAGGTGGCAGGCTTGCACCCCATCGAGACCGTCGTGCAGGCGGCCAGTCGCGAGACGATCTTCGGCGGCAGTCAGGGACGCCCTGAGGTCCGCCTGACCGAGGTGGCCGAAGGTCAGCCGGTTGGCTTCCGTTCATTCGCACTCAAGGTCGAGCACGGTGCGGCACAAGCCGGCCGATTCGCCCGTTTGCCCGCAGAGGCGCTCCGCGCAAAGGTCGAGGCGACAGACAGGATCGCGTGTGTGCTCCGAGATCCCGACGGTTGCGAGGTCGAGGTTTACGAGCCCAGGGGGGCCGCCGTGCTCGCCCCGTCCTCGAGGGCCGATCACTGATGGGCGATCGGGTCCACCCCGAACGTTCGGCTGGCGAGGCTGGCGAATTCGGACAGTCACTGCCCGAGCGGATCTACCATGGGTTACGCGGGAGCATCCTTGACGGGAGTCTCGAGCCCGGTCAGTCGCTACGCCAAGAGGAGATCGCCCGCCGATTCAAAGTGAGCCGGGTTCCTGTGCGCGAGGCGATGGGACGGCTGGAGAGCGACGGCCTGATCGTCTCACGGCCGCGTCGGGGATTCGCCGTCAATGCCTTGCGGCAGGACGAGATCGTCGAGATTTTCGAGCTGCGCATGGTGATTGAGGAGCACGCCGCCCGGATCGCGGCAATTGCACGGACCGACGCGGATATCGAGGCGGTCGCGGCGCTGGTGCTTCGGATGGAGACCGTGGCACGACAGAGCGGGGACTACAGCGCCGAGTGGGCGCGCATCAATCGGGCGTTTCATGCACGGCTGGTCGCATCGAGCCGTCGGCGTCGACTGAGCGCGATTGCCGACACGCTGCGCGATTCGGTCGAGGCCTATGTGCGAACGGAGATGAAG
>CAZAVT010000536.1:0-220 GCA_964488395.1 uncultured Burkholderiaceae bacterium
GATTCATCTGGCTGACCCACCCGGTTTGATCGAGAGGCTGGCCCGAGCCCTAACACCCGTACTTGGCGATGCAGACTTTCGCAAGGCGCACAGCGCGCTGACCCTGCTCGGCGACCAGCTCCCACCCCCTCCTACGATCTCCGCACAGGTCCGCGATTGCCTGCAGGCGTTGCATCAGCGTATCGCAGAAATGGTGCTGATCGGCGTTTATCTCGATGAC
>CAZAVT010000536.1:230-1552 GCA_964488395.1 uncultured Burkholderiaceae bacterium
GATGGGGAGATTCGTTCATGACCGGACCCACCCAGCAAGCGCTTCAACACCATCTGGCGGCCATCGACCGACAGGACACACGGATACGCGCCTTTATCAGCACCGCCCCGCAGACGGCAACCCAGCAGGCGATCCGCATCGACCAGGCGCTTGCCTCGGGGCGCAGGCTTGGTGCACTCGCTGGCTGCGTGATCTCGATCAAGGACAACATTGATGTCGCCGGTATGCCGACGACCCGAGGGTCGGCTCCACGATTTCACACCCACCCCACGGTCGATGCGACGGTCTGCGCCCGTCTGCGCTCAGCCGACGCGGTCCTCATCGGAAAGGTCAACCTCCACGAATTCGCTTTTGGTGGCACGACCCAGAATCCACACCACGGTCCCTGCCGCAACCCCTGGGACCCCGAACGCATCCCGGGCGGCTCGAGTGGTGGCTCGGGTGCGAGCGTCGCTGCCGGAATGTGCCTGGCATCGCTCGGGTCCGATACCGGTGGATCGATCCGCATTCCGGCTGCACTCAACGGCGTCGTCGGGCTGCGGCCCACGGTCGGGCGCGTGCCCAATACCGGCTCGACCCCCGTCAGCCCGCGCTTTGACACCATCGGCCCGCTCGCCCACGACGTCGCGACAGTCGCTGCCCTGTTCGAGACCATTGCAGGCCACGACCCCGCTGATGCAATCTCGCAGCCTCGTTCGGTCGACAGTTTCCTGTCGGCCGTCGGGCGCGGCGTGCGCGGCCTGCGTCTTGGGCTGCCGCGCGGCTTCTTCTTTGACGATTTGCACCCGGATCTCGGGAAGCGCCTCGACGACGCGCGTCAGGTCTTCCAATCCCTGGGGGTCGAACTGGTGGCGATCGACTTGCCCGATGCGGCTGCAATCCAGTCGGTCATGAGCCCGATGCTACTCGCCGATGCGGCTGATTTTCATCGGGCGGCGCTCGAGGACCCGGACTCTGGGCTCGGCGCTGACATCCGCGAGCGGCTGATGATCGGCTACCGCGCGAGCGGAATCGACTACGCTCGTGCGATGCGGATGAAGGAACGCTGGGCGCAGGCACTCGAACAGGTCTTTCAGCAGGTCGATTGCATCCTGACGCCCACCGTCGCCGGGCCAGCACCGCTTGCCGAGCAGAGTCAGGCGATGATTCTGGCAACCCGAGACTTAACCCGCTTCACGTTCGTGTGGTCGTTCGCCGAGGTACCCGCGCTCTCGGTCCCCTGCGGATTCACGAGCGATGGGCTGCCGCTCGGGATGCAGCTGGTCGGCCGATGGTGGGACGAGGCGCGTCTGCTCGCGCTGGGCCATGCCTTCCAGCGCGAA
>CAZAVT010000537.1:0-1547 GCA_964488395.1 uncultured Burkholderiaceae bacterium
CGCTTCGCCGCTGTCATCGATCAAGCATGCGGGCACGCCCTGGGAGCTTGGCCTTGCCGAGACCCAGCAGACGCTGGTGCTCAATCGATTGCGGGCGCGCATCCGCGTACAGGCCGATGGCCAGATGAAAACCGGTCGTGATGTGCTGATCGCAGCACTCTTGGGTGCTGACGAGTTCGGTTTTGCGACTGCGCCGCTCGTGGTCGAAGGCTGCATCATGATGCGCAAGTGCCACCTCAACACCTGTCCGGTGGGCGTGGCCACCCAGGACCCGGTGCTACGACAGCGCTTCCAGGGCAAGCCCGAGCACGTGGTCAATTACTTCTTCTTCGTGGCCGAAGAGGTGCGCGAGTTGATGGCGCGTCTGGGATTGCGCCGATTTGACGACTTGATTGGCCGGGTCGACCTGCTCGACACCCGCAAGGGCATCGCTCACTGGAAGGCTCGCGGGCTCGATTTTTCGCGGGTCTTCCACCAGCCCGCCGTGCCGGCCGAAGTGCCCCGGCGCCAGACCGATTTTCAGGATCATGGCCTGGAACATGCGCTCGACCAGCGCCTCATCGAGCTGGCTCGTCCCGCGCTCGAACGCCGCGAGAAGGTTTCCTTCATCCTCCCGGTGCGTAACGTCAACCGCACCGTCGGCACGATGCTCTCCGGAGACGTGGCGTTGCGCTACGGACATGAGGGCCTGCCCGAAGACACCGTTCACGTCCAGCTCAATGGCACGGCCGGGCAGAGCTTTGGCGCTTTTCTCGCAAACGGCATCACGCTCGATCTGGTGGGCCAAGCCAATGACTACGTCGGCAAGGGGCTCTCGGGCGGACGGCTTATCGTGCGCCCGACCAATGATTTTCGCGGTCGATCCGATCAAAACATCATTGTCGGCAATACGGTGCTCTACGGCGCGATCGAGGGCGAGGCTTTCTTCAGTGGTGTGGCGGGTGAACGATTCGCCGTCCGCAACTCCGGCGCGACCACCGTCGTTGAGGGCACCGGCGATCACGGCTGCGAATACATGACGGGGGGCACCGTCGTTGTCCTGGGCGCGACCGGGCGTAATTTCGCTGCTGGCATGTCAGGCGGCGTGGCTTATGTCTACGATCCGGACAAGCAGTTTGAGCACCACTGCAACCTTGCCATGGTGGCTCTCGACCGGGTGATGTCGACCGCCGAGCAGCTCGAGAAAACCGAGCCGGCGACCTGGCATCGCGGCGAGTGCGACGAGATCATTCTCAAGAACCTGATCGAGAAGCACTTCCGGCTCACCGGTAGCGAGGTGGCCCGCTCGGTGCTCGACGATTGGGAGCGTGCCCGAGCCGCTTTCGTCAAGGTGTTCCCCAACGAGTATCGCCGGGCCCTCTCGGAGAAAGCGGCGGCGCGCGCCGCCCGGCCGGTGAAGGCGATCGCCTGAGGCGGGACTCTGTAGTTGACCGGACCGGCGCGCCGGCTGTCCGGTCCGAATTGAAAAACGAACCGTAGCGGATGGATGACCATGGGCAAGATCACCGGATTTCTCGAATTCGAGCGGCTGCAGGAAGCCGCAGAGG
>CAZAVT010000538.1:0-1547 GCA_964488395.1 uncultured Burkholderiaceae bacterium
CAGTTCCGAAGCACCGGGCAAGTCGGCGAAAAGAGGCGGTTGACGCTCCGCCTCGGCGCGCCGTGAACGCTCGATCTGCGCAACCGGTTGCTCGATGCGAATCGGCTCCTCGTCATCGTCGGCGAGCGCCTTCCGCATTTCCTGGACTTGCTCATCACGCACACTGGCCGCCGCTTCGCCGATTCGCCGATCCATCATGGCGACCACGGCATCCCGGACGGCAAGGAATGCCGATTCAAGAACGCCGCCAATCCGCTCGAAAATCGCAAACCACGACCAACCAGTCCACAAGCTCAGCCCGATCGCCATCAGCCCGAGCAACATCAACGTGGCGCCAATCGGTCCCAGAGCGTCGAAGACCAGGGGCGAAAGGGTTCGGCCGAAAACACCGCCTGGACCCAGCGGCAGATCGATATTGAGCCGGTGCAAACGGGCTGCTTCAAGCAGGCATGCCGCCGCCAGCAGCAGCGCAAATCCCAGCCACTGCTCCCAGGCAAATCGTGCCTTGGCGGCAGCGCCGGTCGCGGCCCTCGGCGACCCGGCCTCAAGTCGCAAGACACGAGCCTGTCGGAGCCCCCGAAAGACAACCGACAAGCAGAGGAAAACCAATAACCAGGCACTGAGACCGAAGAGATAGTGGAGGAAATCGGCCAAATACGCCCCAACCCAGCCGCCGGCATTGGACACTGCAATCCCGGCCGCCTCATGGGACCAACCAGGATCCGTGCGGTGGTAGGTCGCTAGGACAACCACCAGGTAGAGCGAAAGCAGCCCGCCAGCGATCCATCGCAACTCATTGATGAGGCGCAGCATCCGCTCGGGGATACCCGCCAGGAGACCACGCCCTCTCGGACGATGGGTCGCTCCAGCGGCATTGATCGCGATTGATGAACGGGCCAAGTTGGCGATCCTCCAGCTCAGACGGAAAGGGGCTTAGAGGTAAGCGCTGATCTTCTCGCGAAGCAAAAGCCGCCCCTCGGGCAGCGGCACGACATAGCCCTCGGTCTCGAGTACCTTCATCACCCGCGAGACCATCTCGCGCGATGCGCCGATCATCTTGGCGATATGTTGACGAGGCAAGCGATTGCGGACCACCCGCTCGCCGTTGACGAGTTCCGAGGAATCGAGCAGCACCCTGGCCACACGGCCGTACACATCGAGTAGCGCGAGCGTCTCGATCTTGCGGTCGGCAGCGCGCAGGCGCTGCACCAGACCCCGCATAACGCCCAGGCAGATGTCGTTACTCTGGCGCAAGATCGCGAGAAAGCTTTCCTTGCGAATTGAGAGAAAGTCGCAGGACTCAAGCGTCACGATGCTAGCCGACCGGGGCTCGTCATCGATCAGGCTCATCTCGCCGAAGAACTCGCCCGCACTGAGGACCGCGAGGATGACCTCCTTGCCCTCCGAGTCTGAGCGCTGCACCTTGGCGCGGCCCGACAACAGGATGTACATGGACTGAGATGGCTCGCCCTCGGCGACGATCGTGCGTCCCTTCGGATAGTTGCGGCGAACGCTGCCAATCGACAGCAGTTCGATCTGCGCCTCGG
>CAZAVT010000539.1:0-1545 GCA_964488395.1 uncultured Burkholderiaceae bacterium
TACGCCGATGCCCCGCGACGCCGATCCTGCTCGCCCCGCAGCGCCTGCCGGGCCCCTTGTAACCGTCCGGTCGAGCCCTGCGCGATGGGGGGCGGGCCGCGCCTGGTCGCTGGCCGCACCGACGGTCGGGTTTTCGCTCTTGATCGCCGCGCCCCTCCTCGCGCTGATCCTGATCGCCGGCCCCCTCGCGAGCTCCCGGACGTCCGCCCTGAGTCACCTCGTCGAGACGGTCCTGCCCCATTACGCGCTCACCACCGCGTTACTCGCCGGTACCGTGCTCGCGGTGGTTCTGCTGGTCGGCGTGTCGACCGGGTGGTTGATCGCGGCCTGCGATTTTCCCGGACGGAAGTTCTTCTCGTGGATGCTGGTGCTGCCGCTCGCCATGCCGGCGTTCGTGATGGGCTATGCGATCACGGATTTTCTCGCGCCCACTGGACCGGTACAGCGAGTGCTTCGCGACCTGACTGGCTGGCCGCTCGGGGGTTACTTCTTTCCCGAGGTGCACAGCTGGCCGATGGCCGCGATTTGCCTGGGATTCACCCTCTATCCCTACGTGTACCTGATGGCTCGGACCGCCTTCGCCGAGCGCAGTGCCTCGCTCGCCGAGGCGGCGCGCTGCCTCGGACTGTCGGCGACGCAGGTGTGGTGGCGTGTCACCTGGCCCGTTGCACGCCCCGCGATCGTCGCCGGCGCGGCACTGGTCCTGATGGAGACGCTGGCCGATTTCGGCACCGTCAGTTTTTTCGCCGTCGATACCCTCACGGCGGGCATTTATCGAGCCTGGCAAGCCATGGGCGATCGCAGCGCCGCCGCGCGGATCGCGCTCGTGTTGCTCGCGGTCGTGCTCCTGTTGCTCTGGGTCGAGCGTTGGCAGCGGGGTCGCATGCAGTTCTACAACCGCTCGCCGCGACCCGCCCCCCGGCTGCGGTTGAGGGGGCGACAGGCCTGGCTTGCGGGACTTGTCTGCGCGCTGCCGGGCTTAATCGGCTTCGTGCTGCCGGCATCGATCCTCGCCTGGAAGATCGTTTCGTCGGACCTGGCCCTCGATCCCCGCCTGATGCGCTGGCTGATCAACACCGCGGCGCTCGGTGTCGGCGGCGTGCTGCTCATCGTGCCACTGTCGCTCATCGCGGCTTATGCCCTCCGAATCGCACCCCGTCGCTGGGTCCGCTGGACAGTCGCCGCCGCCAACGCGGGTTATGCGATTCCGGGTCTGGTCCTCGGGATGGGCCTGCTCAGCTTGATCGCTGGCATTGGCTGGCTTGCCCAATGGCTACCCGGCGACGCGGGTGCGACTGGCTGGTTGGCCGGGGCGGGTGTCAGCGCCGTGCTCTACGCCTACGCAGTCCGCTTCTTTCCGGTCGGCTTTCAAGGGATCGATGCGGGTTTACGACGGATCAGTCCATCGCTCGACCAAAGTGCCCGCAGCCTCGGACGGGGCGCACTAGCGGTGCTGATCGAGGTGCACTGGCCGCTGATGCGCCGAACCCTGGCCGTCGCGGCGTTGCTGGTCTTTGTCGACTGTGTGAAGGAACTGCCGGCGAC
>CAZAVT010000540.1:0-1202 GCA_964488395.1 uncultured Burkholderiaceae bacterium
TGAAGTGACCATCGAACACCATGATGGTGTCGTAGGCCACCGAACCGCTGATCAGTACGCTTTGAGGGCTCATCTGCTCTCCTGGGCTGCGCGGACACGGATACCGGCCAGGCAAGCCCAGCCCTCGCGCTCGTTGTCGATGTTGAAGTCGAATTCCGGGTAACGCGCCATGATCTCCACGCTCTGGGTCGAAAGAAGCCCCGACAACACCAGCCGCCCGCCGGGCTTGACAAGCGCGGACAGCACGGGCGCGAGCACGCGCAACGGATTGGCGAGGATGTTGGCGAGCACCACATCGAAGGGGCCATCAACCGATTCGCTCGCCGCCCGACAATCCAGGTGCACGCGGTTACGCGCGGCGTTTTCACGTGCTGCGTGCACCGCCTGAGGATCGATATCGATCGCGAGCACCGGGTTCGCACCCAGCAGCGCAGCCGCAATCGCCAGGATGCCCGACCCGCAGCCGTAGTCGAGGACGGACCGACCCGCCATATCCTCCCGATCGATCCACTCGAGACACATCCGGGTGGTCGGATGACTACCGGTTCCGAACGCGAGGCCAGGGTCGAGTTCGATCGGTTTGCGGCCGACCTGATGTCCCGCAGCCAGCGCGTCGCGATGCCAAGACGGCGCGATCAGCAAGCGCTCACCCACCTCGATTGGATCGAACTGGGACTGGGTGAGCCGCACCCAGTCCTGCTCTTCCACCGGCTCGCATTCGAGATCGGTTGGGGAGGCTAGGCCCAGCCGTTCAGCCGCGAGCGCGACGAGTGGCTCGGCTCGCTGAGCGCGGTCGATCAGCGCCTCCAGACGAGTGCGCCGCCAGCTCGGGGCCGGCGCTGGCTCACCGGGCTCGCCAAACAGAGCGACTTCGGCCGGCGAATCGGCATCCGCGTCTTCGCATTGCACCGAAGCAGCGCCCGCCTCGAGCAGCGCGTCACTCCAGGCTTCAGCCCACTGCCCATCGACCGTGAATCGAAGCTGCGTCCACACACTCAACCCCCATCGGTCTTGCGCTTGGCAAGCTTCTGCTCGAGATAGTGGATTGACGTGCCGCCGGCCACGAAGCGGGCATCGATCCCGTGACCCATCTTCCGTACGATAATTTGGCAGATGTTGACAAACACACCCAGCCCACGTTGATCGGGTTCTATCTGCAAATCCTCGGGGACGTGGTGAAGGGCGCGCTGAATAACGGCATG
>CAZAVT010000540.1:1212-1539 GCA_964488395.1 uncultured Burkholderiaceae bacterium
CAATCCGCATCCGCCGCAACGCCTGCTCGCGATCATCGCCATAGGCGAGCACCTTGCCGATCATCGAGTCGTAATTGGGCGGCACGACATAACCCGAGTAAGCATGCGAATCGACCCGGATGCCGGGCCCGCCCGGCGGATGCCAGGCCGTGATGCGCCCCGGCGATGGGGTGAACTTGTAGGGGTCTTCGGCGTTGATCCGGCACTCGATCGCATGGCCACGCAGCACCACGTCACGCTGGCGCAGGCGCAAGCGCTCCCCAGCGGCGGTGCGGATCTGCTCCTGCACGATATCGATCCCGGTGATGAGTTCGGTGACCGGATGCT
>CAZAVT010000541.1:0-1259 GCA_964488395.1 uncultured Burkholderiaceae bacterium
CCATCATCAATGCGCCGGAGGTGGCGATCCTGGGTGTTTGCAAGTCCACCACCCGTCCGGTCTGGGACGGTCAGGCCTTTGTGCCGCGCCTGATGCTGCCGCTCTCGCTTTCCTGGGACCATCGGGTGATCGATGGCGCGGCTGCCGCACGATTCAATGTTTACCTGGCTCAGCTGCTCGCCGATTTCCGGCGAGTGATGCTGTAGCACGAGGCCATCCCATGAGCGCGCTCATCGAGATCGCAGTGCCTGACATCGGAGACTTTGCCGACGTCGAAGTCATCGAGCTCCTGGCAAAGCCGGGCGATCAGGTTGGAATCGAGCAGAGTCTGATCACGGTGGAATCGGACAAGGCATCCATGGAGATACCCTGTCCTCAGGCTGGCATCCTGCGGGAGCTGCGGGTCAAGCTGGGTGATCGGGTTTCCAAGGGCAGTCCGCTCGCGGTGCTCGAAATCGAAGCTTCTGACGCGGCTAAGCCGAATCAACAGACCCCGCCAGCAGCCGTTCAGCCTGAGCGCCCCCAGGGGGCAGTCCCGGCAGCGGCACAACCCGGCCTGATCCCGCTCTCTGCAGCTGCCTCGAACTACCAGGGACCGGTCGATCGGCATTGTCGTATGCTGGTTCTGGGCGGTGGCCCTGGTGGCTATTCGGCAGCCTTTCGCGCAGCTGATCTCGGACTCGAGACCGTGATCGTCGAGCGCTTCCCGACGCTGGGTGGGGTGTGCCTGAACGTCGGCTGCATCCCGTCCAAGGCGCTCCTTCATGTGGCTGCGGTCATCGACGAGGCAAGGCACTTTGAGTCGCTTGGGGTAAGCTTTGGTGCCCCCCGGATCGACCTTGACCGTCTGCGGGCCCACAAGACTGGCGTCGTGAGTAAGCTCACCACCGGGCTGGCGGGCATGGCGAAGGCTCGCAAGGTCGACGTGGTGCGCGGCGAAGGGCGGTTTCTCGATGCGCACCACCTCGAAGTACGGTTGACCGAGGGGAGCGGACGCACCCCGAGCGGCCTGCGTCAGGTCATCCGGTTTGAACAGGCCATCATCGCGGCGGGTTCCAGTGTGATCCGGTTGCCCTTTCTACCGGCCGACCCGCGGGTGATCGATTCGACCAGCGCGCTCGAGCTCGCAAGCATCCCTGCCCGCATGCTGGTGATTGGCGGTGGCATCATTGGTCTCGAGATGGCCACCGTGTACTCGACGCTCGGGGCAAGGATCGATGTGGTCGAGATGTCCGATGCTCTCATGCCAGGGGCCGATC
>CAZAVT010000541.1:1269-1531 GCA_964488395.1 uncultured Burkholderiaceae bacterium
CTGGTCCCGGTACAACGAACCTCGATTCGATCGAGTGATGCTGGGCACCCGGGCTGTCTCGGTGACTGCCGAAGAGGCCGGGCTGCGAGTCACCTTCGAGGGCGCTCATGCGCCTGCCGAACCGCAGCTCTATGACCGCGTCCTGTCCGCCGTCGGTCGAAGCCCCAATGGCCTCACGTTGAGCCTCGAAAACGCTGGCGTCGTCGTGAGCGACCGTGGCTTCATCGCAGTCGATCAACAAATGCGGACCAATGTGGCGCAT
>CAZAVT010000542.1:0-1507 GCA_964488395.1 uncultured Burkholderiaceae bacterium
CATCTCCTCGCGGATGATCGCCTCGATCTTGCGGATGCTGCGCAGGCCCATCGGCATGTAGTTGTAGATGCCGCCCGCAAGCTTGCGGATCATGCCCGCTCGAGTCATCAGGCGGTGGCTGACGATCTCCGCATCGGTCGGCGCTTCCTTGAGGGTGGCGATCTGGAACCTGGAGGCTTTCATGGGCGTGCTCGTTGGGGTGCTATCGCGCGGCGGCGAGGCCGATATAATCGGAGCCATTGTAAGAGATCCATGGGTGCGGCCGTGCTGGACCGAGAAGGTTACCGCCCCAATGTCGGCATCATCCTGGTCAACGACCGGAACGAGGTCTTCTGGGGCAAGCGAATCAGGGAGCCCGCCTGGCAGTTTCCGCAAGGGGGCATCCGGCGCGGGGAGTCACCGCGCGAAGCGATGTATCGCGAGTTGCGAGAAGAGACCGGCTTGCTGCCTGAGCACGTCGAAGTGCTTGGCCGTACCCGCGACTGGTTGCGTTACGACGTGCCTCGGCACTGGGTCCGGCGCGACAGTCGCATCCATTATCGGGGTCAGAAGCAGATCTGGTTTCTTATCCGGATGCTCGGCGAGGATCAGGATGTCGATCTGGGCGCCTCGGGCCAACCTGAGTTCGACGCCTGGCGTTGGCATGAATACTGGGTGCCTCTCGAGGCTGTGATCGAATTCAAGCGGGAAGTCTATCGACTCGCGCTGGAGGAGCTCGCCCGCTTTCTCGACCCCTGGCCGATCCGTCAGCCAGCCTGACGAGCGGCCGGCCCGCGCGCGGGCACGGTCGCTCGAGCTCGTCGGGACTTACTTCGACGCCTTGTACTTGATGACTCGGGCGGTGGATTCGCCCAGACCGGTGATACCCATGGTGATCACATCGCCGGGCTTGAGGAACTGGGGCGGCTTCATGCCCGAGCCCACGCCGGGTGGCGTGCCGGTGGTGATGATGTCCCCAGGGTTCAGGGTCATGAACTGGCTTACGTAGGCGATCAGCGTCGCGCAATCGAAGATCATGGTCTTGGTGTTGCCGCGCTGCCGCTTTTGACCGTTCACGTCGAGCCAGAGGTCGAGCCTCTGCGGGTTGGGTACCTCGTCCGCAGTGACCAGCCATGGACCGATCGGTCCGAAGGTGTCACAACCCTTGCCCTTGTCCCAGGTACCACCGCGCTCGATCTGGTATTCGCGCTCGGACACATCGTTGATCATCACGTAACCAGCCACGTACTTGAGCGCGTCACGCTTGGAGACATAGCTCGCGCGCGTGCCGATCACAATGCCGAGTTCCACTTCCCAGTCGGTCTTCACCGAGCCCTTGGGCAGCATGATGTCGTCGTTGGGCCCCTGGATCGAACTGAGCGTCTTGTGGAAGACGATCGGCTCCTTGGGGACCGGGTTGCCGGTCTCGGCCGCATGGTCGCTGTAGTTCAGCCCGATCGCGACGAATTTCGATGCGCCGGTCGTCGGTGGGCCGAATCGCGGCTTGCCGCGAACCGCAGGCAGCTTG
>CAZAVT010000543.1:0-1500 GCA_964488395.1 uncultured Burkholderiaceae bacterium
GTATCCGCAATATGCCGGCTCGACCACCGCGACAGCATTCGACGAGGTATTCCGAGAACTGATGCAATGGCGCAACCAGCCGGAATTGCGTCTGATCCGCAGCTTCCATACCCACGCCCCCTACATCGAAGCGCTCGCCACCCACATCGAGGATCGCTGGGCGCGGGACGGGCGACCTGATCAGCTCATGATGAGCTTTCACGGCGTGCCCAGGCGCACGCTCCTGATGGGCGACCCCTACCACTGCGAGTGCCTGGTCACCGCGCGATTGCTTGCGACTCGGCTCGGGCTCGCGCGCGACCAGTATCGAGTGACCTTTCAGTCACGGTTCGGCAAGGCGGAGTGGCTCCAGCCCTACACTGATGCGACCTTGCGCGAGCTGGGTGCGGCCCGGATCGGGCGTCTCGACGTGGTGTGCCCTGGGTTCGTCGCGGATTGCCTGGAGACCCTCGAGGAGATCGCGATGGAGGGGCAGGAGACCTTCCACGAAGCGGGTGGCGGCGAGTATCGCTATCTCGGATGCCTCAATGGGGCGCCGACCCTCGCGACGGCCTTGGCCGATCTGGTCGAGCGGCACAGCGCAGGTTGGCCCACGGCGCAGGCGGGTCCGGGTGAGTCTTCGCGTCGAGATCAGATGCTCGCTGAACGCCGCGCCCGCGCCGTGGCGCTGGGTGCCGAGCGATAGTTCCCGTTTCCTACGGGTGCTGCGACGCTTGAAACGGGCGACAGTGGCCCCATATCCCCCGAATGGCTCGCGCAAAGTGCCCGAGCTGATGCGTTAAGGCACTGATTTCAAAAGGTTCATGGGTATGTCCGAAGCTTCCAACTCTGCCGCTCCCCAGGGGTCTGGCGAGCCCGTCGCCAGACCTGCCGGGGCCGGTCCGTCCAGCCAGGCAGCGGCCGCCTATGCTCAAGCCGCCCGCGATGCAGCCCAGACGCCCCCAGACGCAAACCCCGCTGCGGGCGCACCGGGCCCAGACTCGGCAGAGTCCGCAGGCGGGTTGACAGCCCTCGCCGAGGCGCTCGCCAGGGCGCAAGCCGAGGCGACCGAATTGCGCGATCTTTACCTGCGCGCGAAGGCAGACATTGAAAACACGCGTCGGCGCGGCGAAGACAACGTCGCCAAGGCACACAAATTCGCGATCGAGGGCTTTGCGGAAAGTCTGCTGCCGGTCAAGGACAGCCTCGAGATGGCGTTGAAGACTGAGGCGCCGAGTCTCGAGAGTCTGCGCGAGGGCGTCGAGGCGACCCTGCGCCTATTGTCGGCTGCATTCGCCAAGCACAAGCTGCTCGAGCTCGACCCGGTGGGACAGAAGTTCGACCCCAAACAGCATCAGGCGATCTCGATGGTGCCGGGGGGCGCTCTCGAGCCTCCCGTTGCTGCCAATCACGTCGTGGCGGTGCTTCAGAAGGGCTATCTGATCAACGATCGGGTGATCCGGCCTGCGATGGTCACTGTCGCCCAGGCTTGATTTAACGAAACGCATACCCATTTGCGCT